>CAIUHY010000056.1 GCA_903899145.1 uncultured Actinomycetes bacterium | reverse complement strand
TTTTTTTAATGATACGGCGACCACCGAGATCTACACATAGAGGCACACTCTTTCCCTACACGACGCTCTTCCGATCTGGTACGATTTCCTTGTATCTGTTCACCTACCGCCTCTTCGGATGCCCTCTCAACACGGAGGTCTTTAAATGGCAACACAAAATCAAGAACACAAACTAGCTCCCAATGTATTGGGACTTTTTGAGTCTTCAATCATGGGTGTTGCAGGATCAGCTCCTGCATACTCAATCGCAGCTACAACTGCAGCACTTTTCGCAGCAGTTGGTTTAGGCGGCCCCGCAGCACTGCTTTATTGCGGTATTGCAATGTTTGGAATTGTTTTTGCATTTAATACTTTAAACCGCACAGAGGCTAACTCTGGTGCAAGTTATGCGTGGGTTCGCCGTGGATTGCATCCAGCACTTGGATATATTGCTGGCTGGTCTCTAATTGTTTGCTCATCTATTTTCATGGTTGCAGCAACTCTCCCAGCAGGTTCAGCAACCCTCTCCCTATTTTCTGACAAGTACGCTAACAGCACAGGCTGGGTAACACTGTTTGGAACTATCTTCTTCTTGCTTATGGTTGCTGCAGTTGCCTTTGGAGTTACACTCACTGCAAAAGTTCAAGTTGTTATGTCAACTGTCGAAGTTGCACTACTTGTAATCTTTGCAGGACTTTGTTTATTCCATGCAACTAAAGTTCAGCATTTTACATGGGCTTGGTTTAAGCCATCAATCTTTGGCTCAAGCAACAATTTCTTTGCGGGCGCTCTTGTCGCAGCTTTCTACTATTGGGGTTGGGATGTGACTCACAACTTAACCGAAGAAACAAAGGGTTCTAAGAAGACTCCTGGTTATGGCGCACTTATTGGTGTATTTACCGTCTTTGTATTGTTTGAAGTATTCACAATCGGAACAAATATCATTATGACCGAGAAGCAAATCAGCGATAATGCTGCAAATGTTCTTGGAGTACTTGGTCAGATTGTGTGGCCAGGAACCGGCGGAAAACTCATCATCATTGCAGTTATTCTTTCAACAGTGGCGACGATCGAGACTCAGATGATTCAAGTAACACGCACCATGTTCTCAATGGGACGCGATGGAACTCTGAGCCCTAAGTTTGGTCGCATTAACGTAAAGTGGAAAACACCAATTTTCGCCACGTTAACAGTCACAGTTGTTGCCCTAGGTTTATTCGTCGGTTCTCAATTTATTGGTTCCGTTGGAACAATTATGGGAGATGCTGTGAGTGCGATCGGAATTCAAATTTCGATTTACTACGCCCTTGCTGGTTTCTCAGTGGTTGTCTTATTCCGTAAAGATCTCCTGAAAAGCGCTAAAAACTTTATTTTTCTAGGCTTATGGCCATTTCTTGGAGCTCTATTTATGACCATTGTTTTCATTAAGGTAATTCCTACCCTCAATGCACCAACTTTATGGATTGGTTTTGGCTCACTTGCACTTGGACTTATTCCTATGACTTACTACTGGTCTAAGGGGCACGTTTATTTCAAGATGCCAACCAAAGCAGAACGCATTGGTGTCCTAGATGAGATCGAAGTAAATCTCTAATCGTATAGCGCGCGTAATCCCAAGAATTCTTGGGTGAACTCGCGATAATGGCGGCGTGAAGAAGTTACTTTCAAGCGCCGCCATTGTCATTTCTGTATTTTCTCTAACGGCGACCTCGCTTCCTATCGCGCACTCAGCAACATCTGCTCCAAGTGCAACAAAGAAACCTGTTGCAAAAAAGGTTGTTAAGAAAAAACCTATTAAAAAGAAGGCAACTAAGAAAAAAGTCACTAAGAAAAAAGTCGCTAAGAAAAAAGTCGCTAAGAAAAAAACAATAGTTAAGAAAGCTGTTAAAAAGAAGGTAGCGAAAAAGAAAACAACCGTGAAAAAAGCTGCAGTAGTAACAGCGCCTGCACCTTCTAGCACTGATGTTGTGCCTGTAGTAACCGTGAGCGTATCTGGCCGAGTCATTACTATTGCTGCAACCGGGGGTTCAGTGGTTGCAATGATTAATGGGGTTCCAGCAATTGTTGGTCCAAATACGGTACCTGTAGGAAACGACCTGGTTATCGTCCAATTTCAAGGTAATATCATATATAACCGCGTTTTTACTATCCAATAGGAATACCAATTTAAGGCAGGGTTGTGTCAGAATCTAAAAAACGTTTTGAGCTAGGTTCTGTAGCGCTACTCGTCGCAGGCTTGATGTTTATGGAGTTTCTTGACGGGGCAATTTTGCCAACCGCCGCCCCAACGATTGCACGGTCATTTCATTTACTTTCATCTGAAATAGGTATTTGCGTCACCACTTATATGGTGACCATAGTTTGCTTGATTCCAGTTGCTACATGGCTTGCTGAAAAATATGGGGTTCGTAAGGTGATGCTCTCCAGTATTACTCTCTTTACATTTGCTTCTGTCCTATGTGCACTAAGCACAAACCTCGTTGAACTCACCATCATGCGTATTCTGCAAGGTTTGGGTGCATCAACAATGGTGCCCATTGGCAGACTTGTTGTCATGCGCTCAACAGAGAAGAGCCACGTCATAACTGCAATTGCCTATTTAGTCTGGCCTGCGCTCATGGCTCCAGTAGTTGCCCCCGTTCTGGGAGGTTTGATCATTGCTCATCTGTCATGGCCATGGATCTTTATGATTAATTTACCTCTAGGCATACTTGCACTACTTATAGCAATAAAGATTGTTCCAGATATCGGTGGAGCAAGCACAGACAAACTAGATTGGACAGGTTTTTATGGAACCACAATTGCACTTGGTTCGATTGTTTTTGGATGTGCAGCACTCGGCGCTCCCCATATAAATATTGTTGCCACAGTTATCCTTTTTGTAGTTGGCGTGGGAGTTGGATGGCCAACAATTAGACATTTTGGCAAAGCAGATAAACCACTTATTGATTTAACCCCAATGAAAATTCAAACTTTTAAAATGAATAACGTCAGCGGACTACTTTATCGCACCGCACACAACACAGCTCCCTTTGCTCTGCCTTTGCTCTTCCAAGATAAATATGGTTGGAGCGCTGAGAGATCGGGCCAAGTACTTTTCTTCTACATGTTAGGCAATCTTGGGTTTAAAGTTTTTACTACCCCACTAATAAAATATTTCCGCTTTAAGCCGCTTATTCTTTTCACAACAACTATTTCACTTGTCATGGCATTTGCGATGGCGACTATGAGTTCTAGCCTTTCACTCATCTGGATGGGAATTTTGCTTGTCTTAGCGGGAAGCATTCGATCCCTTGGAATGACTCTTTATAACACTCTTACATACGCCGACATAGATCAAGAGATGATGGCTCACGCTAATTCTCTAGCTGCAATGACCCAGCAGATGGCCTCGGTATTTGCAGTAGCGGTTGCTGTTATCGCAATGAAGTTTGGAAACCTAGCTTTTGGCAGCGCTAACCAGTTCACAGTTGTTTTTGCAGTGACTGGGGTGATGCTGCTCCTCTCACTCATAGAAGTAGTGCAGTTGCCAAAGTTAGCCGGCGACTCATTGCGTAAATAGGCGTACTCTTAGCAAGTGGCAAATCCAAGGCTGATATTCGCTATTGCAGTTGCAAAGAGCGCAGGGTTTGCATCCAAACTTATTGGCAATAAAGGTGAAACACTTCCAGGACGCATACTTCTCGCTCTAGAACCAGAGGCAATCTCACTCCTTGCAGCTAGTAAAAAGGTCATTCTGGTATCTGGAACTAACGGAAAAACCTCAACAACTAAAGCAGTCGCCACAATCGTTAGACAGTTGGGCACGGTATCAACAAGTGGCTCAGGCTCAAATCTTTCATGGGGAGCGGCAGGAGCGTTAATGTCACGGGCGAAGTATGCAGTCCTTGAAATTGATGAGCTGCATCTTCCTTCGATTATTGCCCAGAGCGATCCTGAAATTGTCTTACTTCTTAATCTCACACGAGATCAACTTCACCGTATGCACGAAGTGAAGCGTGTTTCAGATAGATGGCATGTTGAGTGCGCTGAAGCAGATAACACGATCTTTGTTGGAGATATTGACGATCCTTATATTAATTATGCGATGGCAAATGCGGTTAACTCGGTCAGAGTTTCTTTTGGTGGGCGTACTCATGCAGATGGCGCTGTATGCCCACACTGTGGTTCGTATTTGAAATGGGTTGGCGCCAACTATTCCTGTAGCTGCGGGCTAACTAATAAAATTAGTGACCGTAAGTTTAAGAAAGGTAGTGCTGCATATAGAAATGCTGTACTCGCCAATGTTGTCGGAGAAGTTTTAGATACAAAGCTAATAAAATTTAAAGAAAGCGAACTTGAGCGTAGTATTACAAAAGAATTTGCTGGCAAAAAAGCACATGTTCGTTTAACGAAAAACCCAGCTTCATGGACTGAAGCCCTGAGTGCTGAACATAAAGCAGAAGTAATACTTGTACTCAACTCACGCCAGGTAGATGGCATTGATACATCATGGCTCTGGGATGTCTCATTTAAACCTCTTAAAGGCAAGAAAGTAATTATTTGCGGTGAGCGAGGTATGGATATGGCATACCGCTTGCATGTTGAAGGTATAGAAAATACTTTAGTGAATAACTTCGATGAAGCTATTGCCTTAGTAAAGAATAAAGAAGTTTCAGTATTAGCCGCATATACCGCCTTCTTCGAGCTGGTGATGTAATGCTAGAAATTATTCGTATTCATAATGAACTTATGGGCACATATGGTGACCGGGGTAATGCTGATATTCTAAAGTTCCGTGCTTCTATTGCGGGTATTCGCTCTAGTGTGACAGATATTTCATATTCACAGGTGATACCTAGAACGGCAGATATATACCTCTTAGGAGGAGCAGAAGACGCTGCTCAGGTACTTTCACACGCTGCGTTAGCAAAGAGTAAGGCGCTTAATTCTGCGGTGGCCAAGGGTGCTGTTGTGCTTGCTGTATGTGCGGGATTCCAAATTATTGGAAATAGCTTTGTTGCAAATGATGAAAGGTATTCAGGGCTGGGCTTGTTAGATGTCCAAACAAGCGCTGGTAAGAAACGTTTAGTCGGAGATATTGCTATTGAATCTGAATTTTTTGACGCTAACCTCACTGGGTTTGAAAATCACAGCGGGATTACAACACTCGGCAAATCTGTTATGCCTCTTGGAAAAGTAATTGTTGGTAACGGAAATGGTGCAGGTGATGTAGATGGAGCAGTATTTGGCAATGTTTTTGGAACATATCTACATGGACCAGTACTCGCGCGTAACCCAGAATTTGCTGACTTGTTGTTAGAAAGAGCAGCTGGTGAGCCTATAAAAGTAGTTCGCGATGAATTAGCTGATCGATATGCAAAGTGGCGAAGAGCAGCAATTAAGTAGGGTAGAATTCGGTTATTCGCTTGCGAGTCTTGAGCACTAATCACCAATGAGACACGCATTTATGTCTCTTGATTGGTTGTTAGAAAATGTCATTTAGAAATTTAGGT
>CAIUHY010000055.1 GCA_903899145.1 uncultured Actinomycetes bacterium | reverse complement strand
GGTCTGTCCATCTCATGGCTCTAATTTTGCACTCGATGGAAAATTCTTATCAAGTCCTGTCCCTGGATTCAGGAAAAATTTAAACTCTTTCCCATTGGCTGCAACAGCTACTACTCTGACTATTGGCTAATTAAGCCAACAAGTCCCAGTAGCTCAGTGGATAGAGCAACCGCCTCCTAAGCGGTAGGTCGCCGGTTCAACTCCGGCCTGGGACACACAATATTTTTAAAGAATTACTGTGCGCTGCCCAACAATAAATATGCGATCTTGCGCGAATAACTTAACGGCGCGTGAAAGTACTCGGCGCTCAATATCCCGGCCAATAGCAATCAAGTCTTCTGGTGTTGCGCTGTGAGTGACGTGAGCGACATCTTGTTCAATGATCGGGCCTTCATCAAGATCAGAAGTAACAAAGTGTGCTGTTGCGCCAATGATCTTTACGCCACGTTCATGTGCTTGGTGGTAAGGCTTAGCACCTTTAAAACCTGGCAAGAATGAGTGATGAATATTAATGATTGCGCCATTCATCTTTAGGCAAAACTCTGGGGATAAGATCTGCATGTAACGGGCGAGGACAACAAAATCAATTCTTTCTGATTTTACAAGTTCAAGAATTTTGGCCTCAGATGCTTTTTTGTCTTCTCCAAGATAGATAAATGGCAGACCATGTGACTCCACCAAAGATCGTAAATCTTCATGGTTTGAAAGTACTGCTGGAATTTCAATGGGAAGCTCGCCAAGTTCTTGGAGATAAAGAAGATCCCGCAAGCAGTGGCTTTCTTTTGTCACAAGAACAAGTGCACGCTTATGTGTAGAGGTTTGACGAATGTGGAGGGTTGGCTTGAGATGAGACAGGCCATCAGTAATTGCTTTGGTAGCAGTATCAAGTGACCCTGAAGTCTCAAAGCGGGTACGCATCACAAAAATTCCTGTGCCGGTATCTGTGAATTGTTGGTTCTCAATGATGTTTCCACCGCATGCCAAGATTGCAGTAGTCATCGAGTGCACGATGCCCGGCTGGTCTTTACATTGAAGGCTGACTATGAGATCCATCAGAGAATTCTATTGCAGGTAGACTGGTGCTATGAGCGAGTTCATCCCGAGCAAGACAGCGGAAGAATCACGGGAAGATGCTGCTGAAATCCAAGCTGCGAAGGATCGTGATGCTCAAATTGCTGCAGATAAGCCGCCGCACCACGAGTAATAACTAATTATTCACTCTGGACAGGTTTTGATGCAGGAGCTTCCGTCTTCGGAACCTCTGTCTTTGGAGTACTTGTTGTAGTACGTGAATCTGTTTTATAGAACCCTGAACCCTTGAAAACTACTCCGACATTTGAATAAACCTTGCGAACCTCACCTTTGCATTCTGGGCATTCGGTGAGGGCAGAATCAGAGAAAGACTGAACTGCCTCAAACTGATGGCCACAAGCCGAACAGGCATATTCATAGGTTGGCATAGGAGTAAGTGTAAAGAAGTGAGAGGATTAGCTCTAATCGAGGAGAGCAAGGAGTGAGTTCGTGCGTGTGAGAATGGGAATTGCAGCGATAGCGGTCGTAGCTCTGTCACAGCTTGGCTTTATGCCTAGCGCTCTAGCGAATTCATTAGTTTCAACTTCTCCGGCGGTAGGTTCAGTTCTCAGCGTTGCTCCCAACGCAGTTTCTGTTACCGCGGCTATTTCACTTTTACCTGACGGCAATAGCATTTCAGTAACTGATCCAGCAGGTAAGCAAGTTGATGATGGTTCTCTAACGATCAGTGATACGACAGCAGTCATAGGCATTAAGCCACTTACCGTAAGTGGAATCTATACAGTTAGTTACACGCTGCTTAGTGCAACAGATGCTCCACTCACCGGTTCATTCACTTTTTTATTTAACGCCCCTCCTACTATTTCATCACCAAGCACTTCAGCTGCGCCAACGCCCATTCAAACTTTGGTAGCAAAGCCAGCAGCATCAAATTCATCTGCAAACCTTTTTGTTATTATTTTGTTAGTAGTTGCCACTCTCATTGGCTTGTTCTTACTCTGGTATGCACGTTTAGTATGGAAAGACTCAAAGAAATCACGTAAGGCAAAAGCTGCACCTACTCGCGTGGCTAAGCGCAGTAGCAAGTAACGCCATTGATTCGTCTTCACTTTTTTACTGAGCAAGTAAGCCATGGGCATGTATTAACTTCAAATACTCTTGTTGAGCCACTTATCCCTATTGTGAAAGACCTCAATCTCATTGCAATGATCTTCGCTATTGGGTTGCTCTATGCAGCAGGATTTCTTATCACTGAAGTAAAAGGCGCACTCACTGCTGAAGGAATACGTATTCGAAACCTTGCTCGCTTTGCAACGCTAGTCTGGTTTATCACTGCAATAGGTGGAGTTTTTATTGAAGTTGCGAATTTATTAGGTCATGGATTTTTAGATGCTTTTAACGTAAGCGTGGACCGAGAATTTTTATTCCAAACTTCTCTAGGCCGGGACTTCCTCTTTCAAATGATTGCTGGAGTTGTTCTGCTCATTTCACTCGGAAGGGTGAAGAAAGTAGGAGGAATTTACCTAGGGCTTATAGTGACTCTTCTTGTACTGATCATTCCTATTTTTCAGTCACACGCAAGTAGTGCAGGGAACCACGGGCTTGCAATCGGATCACTGATTTTCCACGTTCTGTTTGTTTCACTCTGGGTGGGAGGCGTTATTGGATTACTCGCAATTGCTCCAGCCGAAAGAGAACATTCTATTAATCGCTTTAGCTCACTTGCGCTGTGGTGCGCAATTATTGTTGGAGCTAGTGGAGTAATAAGTGCGTGGACTAGGTTGAACTTTTTATCAGCTTGGCAATCACTCTATGGGGTACTTGTTATCTTGAAGATTGTACTTTTTGTAGTCCTTGTATTTATTGGAAGTAAACACCGCAAATTTATTATGACCAAGCTCACCGGTACGCAGCAAGTATTTAGACTCCTTGCAAACGAATCTCTCATCATGCTTGAAACCGTTTGTATCGGGGGATTACTTTCTACAACCCAACCACCACTTTCAAAAGCTAGTTTGAATTTAGCAACTGATCAAATTATTTCTATTACAGGGATATCTATGCCAGGTGCTCCAACTTTCTGGAAAGTGATGAGTGCATACGTGCCAGATGCAACCGTTATTGGTGTACTGCTCGTAATGACCGCACTTTATGTGAAGGGTGTGCTGATACTGAGTAAGCGTGGTGATAAGTGGCCAGTAGGTCGTATAGTTGCATTTGCATTAGGAATCGCAGGGGTTGATTTTGCAACAAGCGGTGGTTTAGGCGTTTATGCTCATTTTGCTTTTTCTTATCACATGATCGCGCATATGATTTTAGGAATGATTGCGCCTATTGGTTTTGTACTCAGTGCGCCCATTACTTTGGCGCTTCGCACTCTTCCGCAAGGTCGCACAGATAAAGAGAGAGGTTTGCGCGGCACACTTATTACTCTCATTCACTCTCGGTATATGACGATCATGACGAACCCCATCGTTGCATTAACAATCTTTGATGGATCTCTTTTTGCACTTTATTTAACGCCTCTCTTTGGTTCACTCATGAAGAGCCATAGCGGACATCTCTTTATGGATCTGCACTTCTTGCTGGCTGGGTACTTATTTTTTTATGTGATCATCGGAATTGATCCAAACCCCCGCAAGATTCCTCATATTGTGCGCATCATTATTCTCTTTGCTGCAATGAGTATTCATGCATTCTTCTCGATCACATTGCTCTCAACATCCTCTTTGATAGATGGTGGTTACTTCACTTCTCTTCACACCCCATGGGTGACAAATCTTCTGGCAGATCAGCACGCTGGTGGAGCAATCGGCTGGGCAATGGGTGAGATTCCGATTTTGATTGCACTTATAGCAACATTTATACAATGGGTAAAAGATGACGGCAAAGAATCGAAACGTAGTGACCGGGCATCAGACCGGGCTGCTGCAATGGGAGAAGATGATGAATTAGCTAAATACAATAAGTATTTGGCTGAGTTAAACCGTAGAGATCAGCGCTAGAAGCGGACAATGATAGTAGGCGTTGCAGCAGCACTTACTTTTTTATCATGGGGCTCATAGGGCAGGTTCGCGCTTACTAACTCTGGTCCATAAATCATCGCAACGCTCCACACATTAAAACTTGAAAGTTCAGATAGGGCGCGATCATAAGAGCCGCCACCTTGCCCCAAACGATTACCGGCGCGATCAACAGCGAGTGCAGGCACTATGGCTACATCGATGATGGACAGATTATTCATTGCTGGACCAACCGGCTCCATGATTTTTCCTCGTTTTTCTAAAATACTACTAGCACCATTCCACTCAATCCATTCAAGCCCGTTATCGGCAGCAACCCTGGGAAGGAGAACTCTTTTACCGCTATTTATTAAAGCAAGGTTGAGATCTTTTGTCTCTGGTTCTAATTCATATGAGATGTATGAAGCAATTACTTGGGCTCTTTGAATTTCAGCGCAGTTGGCAATATGCAGCCAGGTGCTGGGGATGTAACTCTGCTCACGTTCTTTTCGAAATTCTAAGCGCAGCTCTTTTTTTTGCTCAGCTTCCATGGGAATACCTTAGAGAAGAAGTAGGGTGGAGTTGTGGATTTAGAAGAGAATTTATCGATGATCAGCGTGAAAGAGATGCTCACTCAACTCCTTGAGATTTCACCTCCACTCACCCCTTTTGATATGCCTTTATTAGATGCCCACGGAGCAACGCTCGCTGAAGATATCTACGCAGGAGAACGTTTAGTACTTCGTAAAGGTTCACGTATTCGTTCCACTCAAATTGGTTTAGCAGCATCGATTGGCCTAGCAAGTTTGCCAACACAACCTCATCCGCGTGTTGTTGTAATTTCAGCAGGAGATGATTTGGTTGAACCAGGTCAAAAACTTGAAACAGATGCTGATGAATTTGAGACTAATTCATGGATGCTTTCAACTGCAGTGAAAGAAGCAGGTGCAGTGGGTTATCGAGTTCATGCTATTCCTGAAAACCATGCCCAACTTAAAGATGTTATTGAAGATCAATTAGTCAGAGCAGATCTTGTTGTTATTAGTGGTGAGAGCCGTGATGGTTCCTTTGATTTGATTGAATCTGTACTGCGTGAACTAGGTCAAATTACTAGCGTCACTCCTAGCATTGAAGGAACATCAAGCCATAGCTTTGGAACAATTGGACCCGATAAGGTTCCGGTCATTACATTGCCAGGGGAGCCAATTGCTGCCTTTTTATCATGTGAAGTATTTGTTCGCCCTATGATCAGAAAGATGCTTGGCGTCTCAAACATCTTTCGCCCAACCATGAAAGCCAAAATTACCGCCGATGTTCAATCAGCAATCGGGATCACTTCATTTGTTCGCGCTACCGTGCAGAGCAATTCAGGTGAGAGTACCGTGACGCCACTTGCCGATCAGGCAGAACTTTTTACTCTCTCTGACGCTCAAGCCTTAATCGCTATTCATGCCGATTCTCCCGGCGCTCTTGCTGGAGAGAATGTGGAAATAATGGTTCTAGACCGTAGTAATTAGAATTTATTTAACTAGTATTTATTCATGGACGTAAGCTGGCCGGTAAAAATTACTGATGGCGAACTTACGCTGCAACCAATCCGCAGGCGTGATCAAAAGAGATGGTCAGATGTTCGCCGAATCAATAGTGAATGGCTTGGTCCGTGGGAGGCAACGCGTCCAAAGGTGGATAGTGAAGGTCCGCTTCCAACATTTGCCCAAATGATTCGCCACTACAACAGTGAAGGAAAAGAACTTCGCCAGTTTGCACTTGCAATATGGATTCATGAAGATGGAAAGAATAAATTTATTGGGCAAATCACTCTTGGCGGTATCGTCTTTGGCGCTTATCGGGGAGCTCATATTGGCTATTGGATTGATCAGCGCTATGCCAACCGGGGCTATGCAACGAGGGCGGTAAAAACCCTCACACAATTTGGATTTAATGAGCTGCTTTTACACCGTATTGAGATCAGCATGAGGCCAGAGAATGTGGCATCTAAAAGAGTCGCCGAAAAAAGTGGGTATAAATTCGAGGGAGTTCGTGAACGTTTCTTGCATATTGATGGGGACTGGAGAGATCACCTAACCTTTGTCGCAGAAAACCCTAAAAATTTAAATTAGGACATAGCTCCCAAATCCACGTTTTTACCCCTGACTACCTTTATCGTTACATTCCATGGCGTCGGGTCTTATCTATCTCATCATCCTTGGCATGTGGGGTGCTTACTTTCTGCCGCGTTGGTTGACCCACCACGACGCATCAACAGGTCGGGCAACTGAGAGATATAAAAGTGCAATGAAAGTTGTTGCATCAACTCCGAATATTCCAGAACCGATTGATTCTGATAAGAGACGAGTAACTCTACGTATTAGACGAATAATTTTTACAACGTTACTAGTTGCACTTGCTGCTACATCAGGTGCTGTAGTAACTGGCGTAGTGACAACTTCTATACTTTTAATTCCAATAACAGCATTTGCAATTTATTTAATTAATGTCAGGCGCCAAGTTGTCGCAGCGCAACTTAAAGTAAGACGACTACGTGCACTTCAAACTATTGCAACTGCTGAAATTAAACTTGATCCAACTGTTCGTATGTCACTTGGCCATGAAGTCCCTGAGTCATCTCCTGAACATTGGATCCCGCTTGCAGAGAGAGCTGACACTGCAGGAATAACTGTTATTCCAAAAGATCGCCCACTAACACAAGGCGGTTGGTCACCTGTCGCAGTACCAAAACCAACATATGCAACTGCGCCAAAAGCCTTTACACCTAACCGAATTATTGACCTTACTGTTCCAGGACAATGGACTGCCGAACAAGAGCGTCAACAAGTATTAGAAGTTGCAACACGAGATGAACTCTTTGATCAAGAGCTAGCTGAGCAAGCAGCGCAAATACGGGATATTGCTTCTAACGAATAATTAGATCCACGAAGGCAGCCACATCATGCTTGACCAATGGTCATAAGAAATGATCCCACCTGTAAATAGTGGGAAAAAATATAGAAAATTCAAGATAATTACAGCGATAAATCCATATGTGGCATAGCTGCGTACCTTAGGGATATTTCCGTCTGTATCTGGCTCAAGGAACTTTGATAAAACATAAGTAATAATCAAAATAATAAATGGTTCAAAAGCGATTGCATAGAATGTAAAGACCGTACGTTTTTGCCAGGCAAACCATGGCAAGTAACCTGCGGCAAGGCTAAGAAGCAATAGCGCACTTGTGCGCTGCCTGCGACTGATCCAATATCCAATAGTTATTGCAACAGCGATGACGCCAGCCCACCAGAGTAGAGGCGTACCAAGTGCGAGGACTTCTTGTGAACATACTTTTGCGCCGCAACCAGGTTGTGTATGGTAGAAAAATGATGTTGGTCTACCCATAACAAGCCAATTCCATGGATTAGCGGAATAGCCATGTGGGGTTATCAAATGTGTATGAAAATAGAGAATCTCAGAGTGGTAATGCCACCATGAGCGAAGAGATTCTGGAATAAAATCAAAGAAACCACCACTATGTGTCTTGGCCCAATTTCTGTCATATCCAGATGAGTTAGCAAACCATCCAACCCAGCTGGCTACGTATATAACGATAGGCAGAAAAATGTATTGAAGTGATCTATGAGGTATCTTCTCTTTTATTTTATTGTTTTTGTACTCAATATAGAGAACATAAAGAAAGTAGGCAGTTATGTAATAGAGCCCACTCCACTTTGTTGCAGTAGCAAGGCCAAGAGATATTCCGGCAAGAGTATGAGCCCCCCTGAGTAGAAAATAAAAGGCAAGCAAAGTAAAAAACATAAGAAAGATATCAAGTAAAGCAGTTCTAGACATGACAAGATTTAAACCATCTGCGCTCATGAGTACTGCGGCTATTAGACTTAGAAAGTAGTTATGAAATAACTCTTTAGCAACATAAAATACAAGCACGATAGATGCTGCGCCAATAAGGCCAGCGGCAATCCGCCAACCAAACTCGTGGTAGCCAAGAAGTTTTATTCCAGCAGCAATCATCCATTTACCAATAGGCGGATGAACAATAAATTGAGCCATATGAGTCTTGGGATCTAACTCAACCCCATGATGCAAAAGTGAATTCGCATTTTGCGCGTAGTAGACCTCATCAAAGATAAAGCCCTTTGGGTACTGCAGGTTCCAGAGCCTAAAGATCAAAGCAACAAGAGCAAGGCCCCCTACGGTTATGCGCTCATGAAGTTTGGTCACGACCAAAGCCTAAAGCCTGCGAGAATTAGCCAATGCTCATACTCGCCTGTGCCCCTCTGGGAAATCCAGGGGATGCAACTACGCGCTTGCGTGAAGTAATTGTGAGCGCAAAATTTATTGCGGCTGAAGATTCTAGAAAGCTCACGCGCCTTGCTCATGACCTTGGAATTGTTTATACCGGCAAAGTGATCTCATATTTTGAAGGAAATGAAAGTGAGCGTGTAGAGCAACTTACAGAAATTTTAAAATCAGGTGAAGACCTTCTTGTTATTACAGATGCAGGAGCACCTGGAGTCAGCGATCCCGGGTACCGATTGATTCGAGTAGCGATAGAAAAAAATATTGAGATAAAAGTGCTACCGGGACCATCTGCCCCCGTGACTGCGCTTTTGTTATCTGGCGCACCTACAGACCGTTTCTGTTTTGAAGGTTTTACCCCTCGCACATCTGGTACACGCAAAGCATGGTTTGAAGATTTAGCTGAAGAAGAGCGCACGATTATCTTTTTTGAAGCTCCTCATCGTTTAAAAGAGTCGCTCATCGATGCTTGCGCCGTATTTGGTAATGAGCGCATGGGTGCGATCTGCAGAGAGATGACAAAGACCTACGAAGAGACGGTCCGAGGAACTTTGGGAGAACTTCTTGCGTGGAGTATTGATCGTGAGATCTTGGGTGAGATCACCGTTGTTCTTCATGGATTTGATGCGAGTGGCAAGAGTTATAGCGGTGCTGAATTGGTCAGCATGGTTCTAGATCGAGAGAAGACTGGTGAATCTCGTAAGGATGCGATCAGCGCCGTTGCAAAGCAGTTAGATCTGCCCAAGCGCCAGGTATTTGATGCTCTGGTAGCTCATAAGAGTGCAGATAAGATCTGAGTATGAGTTCTGGTTCGGATTCCAAAGCGTTCTATTTAACGACGCCTATTTATTATGTGAACGATGCCCCGCACATCGGTCATGCCTACACAACTGTTGCCGGTGATGTTCTTACCCGTTGGCATAGGCAGCGCGGTGAAGATGTTTGGTTTCTAACGGGAACAGATGAGCATGGCGAGAAAGTTTTAAATACAGCAAATGAAAATAACGTCTCACCACAAGAGTGGTGTGACAAACTTGTTGAAGATAAGTGGAAACCAAATTGGCGGGCATTAAATATTGCTAATGATGACTTTATTCGCACGACAGAACCGCGCCATATGGAGCGTGTGCAAAAGTTTATGCAACTACTCAAAGACAATGGTCATATTTATGCGGGAAAGTTTGAAGGACCTTATTGCGTAGGGTGTGAAGAATTTAAGTTACCTGGGGACCTTGATGACGGTAAGTGCAAGGTGCATGGCAAGCCCGTCAAGATGCTCTCTGAAGATAACTGGTTTTTTAAGCTCAGCGCATTTATTCCTCAACTACTTAAGCATTACAAAGAAAATCCAGAAGCATGCCAACCAGAGAGTGCGCGTAATGAAGTTGTAGCCTTCCTAGAAGGTGGCGTACGCGATCTATCTATTTCTCGTTCTACATTTGATTGGGGAATCCCAGTTCCTTGGGATACTGACCAAGTTATATATGTCTGGTTTGACGCACTACTCAACTATGCAACCGCAGTTGGTTTGGGCGATGATCCGACAAGTGAAGGTGGTAAGAAGTTTGCAAAGACATGGCCTGCTGATGTGCACTTAGTGGGTAAAGATATTTTGCGCTTCCATGCTGTGATCTGGCCTGCGATGCTCATGGCAGCAGGTGTGCCAGTTCCTCGAAAAGTATTTGCTCATGGATGGCTACTTGTCGGCGGAGAAAAAATGAGTAAGTCAAAGCTCACAGGCATTGCGCCCTCTGAAATTACTGATCACTTTGGTGTAGATGCATTCCGCTATTACTTCTTGCGCGCTATTCCATTTGGAAGCGATGGTTCATTTTCTTGGGAAGATATGTCGGCTCGCTACACATCGGAGCTTGCAAATGACTTTGGTAATTTAGCATCACGATTGATCGCGATGATCGAGAAGTATTGCGATGGCGCTATTCCTGGTGTTGCACAAGACGAAGGCCTTACTACCGCGCTTGCAGCAACCGTAAAGAAGGCGGATGAGGCAATATGTGCCCTAGATTTCCAAGGTGGAATCGGCGCAATCATGGAGTATTGCAAGAAGGTCAATGGCTATGTGACCGAGAAAGAACCTTGGGCGATGGCAAAAGATCCTGCTAATACTGCAGAACTTAATAAAGTTTTATATAACACCGCAGAAAGTGTTCGGGCCTTAGCTGTTTTGTTGCATCCAGTAATGCCAGAGACAACTCAGAAGTTATGGAAAGCACTCGGAGCAGAGGCAACAATGGGAGATATCGCTCATCAAAAGATCTCATCTGTTGCAACGTGGGGACAATTGCCTGCTGGCTCGCGCGTTACTAAGGGCGCAGTGCTCTTCCCACGTTTGGAAGAAAAGTCAGAATAGATGGCTGATCGTCACACGTTAGATAAAGAACGTGCCGATGCACCTACTCCGGCCGCGTTGACCCGAAGATGTATTGATGCTCATGCGCATATGGAATTGGTCACAGAATCTGAACCAGATTCCAAAGCGGTCGCTGATTTATTAGAGCTCTGTGCAAGTGTTGGCGTTGATCGCGTTATGCAAATTGGTTACTCAGCAGAGCAATCTGTTTGGGGAGTTAAATGTGCGGAGAGTTTTCCCGGCAAAGTTTTAGCTGCCGTCGCTCTTCACCCCAATGAGGCGCCAATTGTTGCTGATTTAGAAGCTGATTTAAGGATTATTGAAGAGCTAGCAAAGCACCCTCGTGTGCGAGCGATTGGTGAAACAGGTTTAGATTTTTTCCGCACAGAATCTGCCCTTCAAGATAAACAGCTCTATTCATTTAAGAGGCATATTGCACTTGCAAAAGAAGTAAATAAAGCTCTTGTTATTCATGATCGTGATGCCCATAGAGCAGTTCTTGATACATTGTTTGAAGTAGGTGCGCCTGCCACCACAATTTTTCACTGCTATTCAGGAGATGCGCAGATGGCCGCTGAATGCATTGAAGCGGGTTATGTACTCTCTTTTGCAGGAACGGTGACATTTAAAAATGCACCTTCACTTCGCGATGCTGTAAAACTAGTTCCGCCACATCTATTACTCGTTGAGACAGATTCGCCATTTCTTGCCCCGATGCCCCACAGGGGATTGCTCAATACTCCAGCGCAGATTCCAAACATCATTCGCTTCATTGCTGACGTGAGAGATGAGAGCGTTGATTATCTATGTGATGCTGTTACCGAAAATGCTCTTCGAGTCTTTGGAAGTTTTGACTAGTGGCCACCCTTCTTGGCGCAGTAGAGATTCGTGAGATTGCAGAGCGCATAGGCGTAAAGCCAACAAAGAAGCTAGGACAGAACTTTGTTGTGGATGCCAATACCTGCAGAAGGATTGTTAAAGCAGCAGATGTAAGAAGTGATGATGTTGCTCTAGAAATTGGCCCAGGAATTGGCTCTCTTACACTTGCCCTTCTTGAAGCAGCACATGAAGTTATTGCAATTGAAATAGATGACAGACTTGCAGGAGAGTTAGCGAATACTGCAGCAGCACATGAGTTTGATACCTCACGCCTGCAAGTTATTAATGAAGATGCGATGTCTACCCAGTCACTGCCAAAGGAGCCAACTGTTTTAGTTGCTAATTTGCCCTATAACATTTCAGTTCCAGTACTACTTCACTTTTTAGAGAAATTTCCTTCTATTCAGCGCGGTGTTGTGATGGTGCAAAGTGAAGTGGCAGATCGTTTGGTAGCAAAGCCTGGCAGCAAGAATTACGGATCCCCATCTGTAAAAGCAACATGGTGGGCAGATCTCTCATCTGCTGGAACCGTAGGCCGCTCTATTTTTTGGCCAGTACCTAACGTCGATTCATCACTCGTGAAATTCATTCGCCATGCACCAGCAGGTGATGAAGAAAAGAGAGTACAAACTTTTAGTGTGATTGACGCCGCATTTGCCCAGCGTCGCAAGATGCTACGAAGCGCCCTGGGAGAACTCTTTGATGGAAAGGCGAGTGAATCTATTGCCTCTGCTGGAATTGATCCCACCGTTCGAGGAGAAGTCTTACTCCTTGGTGATTTCATGAAGATTGCCAATACGCTAGCCATATGAAGCTGAGTGGTGTTGTCGTGCGGGTACCTGCAAAGGTAAACCTGCAACTCTCTGTTGGCCCACTTGGTGCAGATGGCTTCCATGAAGTAACAACCGTCTTTCAAGCGATCTCACTGTATGACGATGTCACCGTAAAGTTTGGTGAATCTGGAACAGGAATTGTTCTCACACTTTCTGGACCAACATCTGCTGGCGTTCCTGTTGACTCAACTAATTTGGCGTATATGGCAGCCCAACTCATGATCGATAAACATGATTTAGATTCTGATTTAGAGATCCACATCAAAAAAGAGATTCCTGTTGCAGGGGGAATGGCCGGTGGAAGTGCTGACGCCGCAGGTGTCATTGTTGCGATGGATTCATTATTTGAACTTGGACTATCAAGAGATGGAATGGAGAAGATAGCAGCCGAACTGGGAAGTGATGTTCCTTTCTCTATTACTGGCGGAATTGCTATTGGTAGAGGTCGCGGGGATGAGATCACTCCAGTACTTGCCAGAGGAAGTTATCAGTGGGTTCTTGCTATGTCCTCGCAAGGTTTATCAACACAAGCTGTTTATGCAGAGTCAGATAGATTGCGTACTGGTTTAGATATTGCAAAGCCGCAGGTAAGTGATCAGATGCTCCAAGCGCTACGCGCAGGAGATGCTGTTGCATTAGGACAAGCGCTTTCAAATGATTTGCAAGCAGCTGCATGTTCTATTCGCCCAGCACTTCGTTTAGCACTTGATGTTGGGAATGATTATGGAGCTCTTGGAAGCATTGTTTCTGGTTCAGGACCAACAGTTGCATTTTTGGTTGAAGATGAAGAAAGAGCATTGGATTTAACAGTTGCACTCAGCGCAAGTGGCGTAGTTGCAGGGGTAATTCGCGCGGGCGGGCCTACTCACGGGGCACGAGTTGTAGAAACACTCTGACATAAGGGACAATTCAGGTTCCGCCATTGTGTAGTGGCTAGCACATGGGCCTTTGAAGCCCAGGGTCCAGGATCGATACCTGGTGGCGGAGCAAATATCCGCCAGAGATGAAGGGGGTAGTAATGACAATAGATCTCGTCATTGTGCTCGCTGCTGGTGAAGGAACTCGTATGAAATCTTCTACACCAAAAGTTCTTCATAACATTGCAGGTCGCTCCATCATTGATCATGTGCTGGGAGCAGTAGAGCCACTAGGAGCAAAAGAACTACGCGTTGTTGTTGGCTCAGCCCATGAGGTAGTGGAAGCTCATGTGAAAGAAGTTGCTCCGAAAGCAAAAACTATTTTCCAGTCAGAGCGCAATGGAACAGGCCACGCCGTTCAACTTGCCCTCGAAGGCGCACCAGATAAAGGAAGCGTTTTAATCCTTGCTGGAGATACTCCTCTGCTACGCAGCGAAACTATCAAAGAATTTGCCGCCGCTCATGTCGCCTATGAGTCAGATGCATCTGTATTAACGGCAATTTTGCCTGATCCATTTGGTTATGGCCGTATCGTGCGTGGGGATACCGGTGAGCTCTTGCGTATCGTTGAAGAGCGTGATGCAAACGCAGAGGAAAAAAGCATTGATGAGATCAATACTGGGGTCTATCTCTTTGATATCGCATCCCTCAAGAAGACCATTTCAGGACTTAAGAGCAGTAACGCGCAGGGTGAGCTTTATCTGACCGATGTCATCGCTTTAGTAAAAGATGGTGGATCTAGCGTTGCCGGAATTTTGTCGAATGATTACACCGAGACCTTAGGTATTAATGATCGTTCACAGTTAGCTGAATGCGCAGCGATTATGCGCGATCGCATTAATGATGACTTTATGAGAGCTGGTGTGAGCATCATCGATCCAACAACAACGTGGATTGATTTTGGTGTTCAGATCGAACCAGATGTGACAATCTTTCCAGGATGCGCAATTTCAGGGGCAACGCATATTGCTAGTGGGGCATTTATTGGCCCACGCACAACACTTCACAATGTGAAGGTCGGGGAGAAGGCGAGCGTCCTTGAATCATGGGCAGCAGATTCCAAGATTGGTAGCAGTTCCGTTGTTGGCCCCTTCAGTTACCTAAGGCCCGGAACCATCTTGTCTTCTCATACCAAAGTCGGCGCTTATGTTGAGACGAAGAACGTAACTATTGGAGAAGGATCTAAAGTTCCCCACCTGTCTTATGTAGGCGATGCAACCATCGGCACAGGAACTAACATCGGGGCAGCGACAATTTTTGTAAACTATGACGGTGTTGAAAAACATCACACCACTGTGGGAAATGATGTCCGTATTGGAAGTGACACGATGTTAGTTGCGCCAGTCACAGTAGGCGACGGGGCATATACCGCCGCAGGCTCTGTTATTACAGAAGACGTGCCTGCCGGTTCTATCGCAGTTGCTAGGGCAAAACAGAGAAATGTCCTAGGGTGGGTTCTGAGAAAACGTAAAGGATCCTCTTCGGCCACATCGGCGGAAAAGGCCGGAGCACAAGACGTAAAGTCTGCGAAGGAGGAATAGCCAGTGAGCGAACTTCGACTGAGCTCTGAGAAGCGGTTAAGGATTTTTACAGGCCGC
>CAIUHY010000054.1 GCA_903899145.1 uncultured Actinomycetes bacterium | reverse complement strand
TAAATCAAGCCAAGCCTTCGCCTTTAATGGAATAAGAGCGGTTGCATCAATCCAAATCACCCCAGCTTTGCGGTTATTTTTTATCAAACCGTAGTAATCATCATCTAGCAAAATAGCAGAGAGGCTTGAAACATCTTCTGCCAGTGGAATTGCCCTCATTTCTCCGATATCCCTCTCTTGAAGAAAGTCTGGCTTTCTTGAAAAGAGTTCAAGCATAGTTGGATATCCAGGGGTCTCTGGTTTCTTAAAGCGGTAAAACTGCTTGGTGGTATCACTCTTTTGCTGGCTTTGATATTTACCCTCTCTTACAAATAGCCAAAATCGCTCAATGAACTGTGGGGTCAATGCGTCAACAATCACAACAATGTCTAAATCCTTAGTAGTGCGAGTAAATTGCTGCCCAGCATCCTCCATAGCCAATTGAGTTGCACTTCCCCCTATCAATACATATTGATCTTCGAACCCTTTAAATGCTTCTTCAAACGCCTTAAGCCCCAATTGAACGGCCATTAATCTGCCCCTTCATGAATTCTTTAAGCGCCACCTGCACCCGATCATCATCCATATTCTCAAGACATAAAAATAAAGAATACGGGTCTACAAGGCCATTGTTCGCAGCACCCTCTTTGGTATTTGGGGTTTTAATTCTATTTGGCGCATAACGCCAAACTTCCAACTCTATAGCGTCATCAATGGCTTCGGGTACCAGTTGATCGGCATCTAACTGTTTTTCTAGCTTACGCCAATCGAGCTCCCCAATCGCTCGCACAACATTTGCAGGCTCACCTAACATGGTTTGTTTGGCAAGAGCGCTAAAGCCCGCAAGGGGAAGTACCTCGATATAGCGATTCGGGTTTCGAATCCATAGACGCTTGCGTATTGGGTTTTGCATGTAAGGATTAACGACTTCCCACAGCTCGACTCCGTCAATTGTTAGACGCCACAAGCCCTCTTTTTTATATGCGTCTATGTCTAACCAACCATGCTCTACCAACTCGCTTTTAATGCGTGTCATAGTCATCAAGCTATACCCTAAGTGCATGGCGAGCTCTTTTGGATTTAATGTGTCTGGTAGATTCTTCAACAACGCATTAATCAAAAATACTTGCGTTGCCACTTGTAGCTTATCTTTAGTGTCGGCTCTTGTTGCTAATACTCGTTCCCGAAACTGAATACCCAATGGGGGTAAATAAGTCTGCTTAAAAGGAATAATGAAAGGTGCCCGCTGAGCAACCATCTCTTTGCGGACATAAGCCTGAAGAGTTGCTCCAACCCAAATGACAGGGACTCCAGCCTCTTTCTGAATAAGGGCTCTTTGCTTCAGTAGCGCAGGCAATGCTTGAGCGCCTTCCTTATTTGCGATCAATAGAACATTACTGCCGGCCAATTTAGCCTGGGCAATGTCATAGGTTTGAGCGATATAACGCGGTAAGTTCACGGTGCCAGCCCAAGCGCCTCCAAGCAACAGACTCTCCCCTAGAGTCTGTTGTAAGTAATCACCTGCCTGATTAAATAGAGCTTGAGTATTCTTCATGGCTCCATTTTAACACTAAATTTATCTATTAACATAGTATATGTTAATAGATAAATAAAGTATGTTAATTATATGATTTTGTTGATTTTTATATCATAATACT
>CAIUHY010000053.1 GCA_903899145.1 uncultured Actinomycetes bacterium | reverse complement strand
TTTCATTCCAACGGCCAATAATCGCGTAAGTGGATGTCATAACAACATCGATAACTCTCTCATCATCTGGAATAGCTGCAACGAGATTGCTAGAGGTAATACCAATGCGTGGTCTTACTTCAAAGAGATCTACTTCGCCAAGTTTAGAATCTAAAACAATCACACTTCCAGAAGTTGGATGAATTGCCGCAGATGAAAGTGAGAAGAGGGTTGTCTTGCCAGCTCCATTAGGGCCAAGCACAACCCAACGCTGATCTGAATCAACGCTCCAGGTGATGGGGCCAAGTATCTGTTTGCCGCCCCTGACAACGGTGGCAGCATCAAATTCAAGGACGGTGCTCACAGTGCTCAGAGTACTCAAGGGAGGAAAAAATACGCGTAATGACTTCCAGACAGGCTAATGTCGCCTTGTGAACGCTACTAATCCAGAATTTACGGGGCTTATTTTATTGGCTAGCCAAGATAAGCCAGAGACTCCGCAGGAGCTCTTGGATGTCTTGTCACCATTTGTTGTAACAATTATCGATGTTCAAAAGATTCAAATTAGGGGCCGGTTGATTATGACAGTTCTTTTTGGGCTAGACCCGGCTCATGCAGGGGCAATTGAATCTGATTTAATAAAATTTGGTGACGACAATGGATATGACGTTGCGGTTGATTTTGCCATAGAGGGTGAATCTAGGTAATGGATACTGAACAAAAGAAGCGTTTAGTTGTCCTTGATATGGACTCAACATTTATCCAGCAAGAAGTCATCGACCTCATTGCCAGAGCGGCAGGAGTTGGTGAGCAAGTAGCACAAATTACCGAGCGTGCAATGCGTGGTGAAATTGATTTCAAGCAGTCACTCGCCGAAAGAGTCAAGCTTCTTAAAGACTTACCCGTAGAAACACTTGAAAAGGTGCGCCAGGAAATTGATTTATCCCAAGGCGCAGAACGTATGGTCAAAGTATTGCAAGCCCTTGGCCATAAAGTTGCAATCGTTTCAGGTGGATTTGAAGATGTAATAGGGCCACTTCTTGAAAAGATAGGCGTTGATTACTACCGGGCAAACTCATTTGAAACTTATAAAGGAAAGCTCACTGGAGTAACCCGGGGCCCATTAATCGACAGAAAAGCAAAGGCAGATGCACTCAAGGAGTTTGCTGCGCGTTGTGGTGTTCCTCTAGCTCAAACAGTCGCCGTGGGTGATGGCGCAAATGATTTAGACATGATGGCGCTTTCTGGATTAAGCATTGCTTTTAATGCAAAACCCGTTGTGCAAGCGGCAGCAAAGGCAGCAATTAATGATGGAAATTTAGAAAATGTACTTTTCTTGATGGGCATTACACAAGAAGAAATTGACAGTACTGGTTTATAAACGACAAGCGTGGATATCTGTTACCAGAATTCCGCGTGCGCCTACCTTCCACAAACTATCCATAATCTGATTAATTTCTTTTCTTTTCACCATAGCTCGCACTGCATTCCAATCACTTTTCTGCAGTGGAGAAATTGTTGGCGATTCAATTCCAGGTGTCAGGGCGCACGCTGCCTCTAGATTCTCCTTCTTGACGTCATAATCAACTAAAACATATTGGCGAGCAATAACAACACCCTGCAGCCTACGTAGCAATGTTTCAACAGAATCAGAGCGCTTTTGACCTGGGCGCTCAATTAATATCGCTTCGCTCTCTAAAATTACATCTCCAAAAGTTGCAAGTCCTGCTTGGCGGAGTGTTCCTCCCGTTGAAACAACGTCAGCAATCGCATCGGCAACACCAAGTCGCACTGAACTCTCTACTGCTCCATCTAGACGCACCACATCTGCCTTCACGCCGAGCTTGGCAAGATATGTAGAAACTAATCCAGGATAAGCCGTTGCAATACGCTTTCCATTGAGATCACCTTCTTTGAAATTCTTGCCACTTGCAGCAGCAAATCTAAATGTACTTTTACCAAAATCTAAAGCTAAGAATTCTTCTGATTTTGCTCCACTATCCAGGAGAAGATCTCGGCCCGTAATACCAACCTCTAACTCTCCTGAGGCTACATACAAAGCAATATCGCGTGGCCTTAAGTAATAGAACTCGACATCGTTATCGTTATCGATAAGCGTTAGATCGCGAGGATCTGTTCGTTGGCGATAGCCAGCCTCTTTAAGCATCGCAATCGAATCTTCAGAGAGTGAGCCTTTATTCGGGATAGCAACCTTAAGCATCAAACACCAAACCTTCTTGTTGGAGTAATTTATAGAACTTTATAAATATCTTCTGGAGTAAGCCCTCTAGCAAGCATTAAAACTTGCAAGCGATAGATGAGCTGAGAAATTTCAAGTGCTAGTGCTTCATCACTTTCATGCTCCCCTGCAAGCCAGACTTCACCGGCTTCTTCGATAATCTTTTTGCCCATTGCATGAATACCTGCATCGAGTGAATCGACAGTAGATGAGCCCGCAGGCCTGCTCTTCTCAATTTCTTTTAATTCCAGCCAAAGTTGATCGAACGATTTCATAGGTAAATTGTAATTGAGTAGTCGGTGAGTTGGCGGCTAATTAATGTGATGCGGCATGGCGAAGAGATTCAATCATCTCTTGTGGGCTATTTGCTCGATAAATAGTGCTTCCTGCCACAAATGTGTCTGCTCCGGCATCAGCAGCAAGAATGATTGTTTCTAGAGTGATACCGCCATCCACTTGGAGCCATGGCTTTTCACCAGCTAAGGCAGTAATTGCGTCATGCGCCTGTTTGATCTTATGCAATTGATCCATCATAAATGACTGTCCACCAAATCCAGGTTCCACAGTCATGACTAAAAGCGTGTCAACATAGGAGAGTAGATGAGAAACCTCAATCAACGGGGTCTTTGGCCTAATTGCAATGCCAGCTCGAGCACCTAAATCTTTAATAGCATTAATGGTATCTACAGGCGATTTGCTCGCCTCAAAATGGAATGTGACATTAGCACTTCCAGCAGCTGCATAATCAACTGCAAGCTCATCTGGATTGTGAATCATTAAATGGGTATCTACAGGCATCTGTGAATAAGCGATTATTTCCTTGCTTTGATGAAAACTAAAAGTTTGGTTAGGAACAAAAATATTATCCATAATGTCAAGATGGAGCAGATCAGCTGAAGAGACTTTATCTATCTCAGAATTTAGATGAGCGTGGTCAGCATTAAGAATGCTGGGACAAATCCTCACTACCCTACTCATGATCTAACCTTATGGGATTCTTGGAACAATTACACTTTCTTTCTCAGTAATGACATGAACATGGAGTCCGATACATTTTGATGGGTCCACAGTTGAACACAACCTTCAGGGGTTAAAACAGAGGTCGGGATTTGGGTAGGTAAGAATTCTTTAATGGGAAGCAGCTCCATCTCATCATGCCGGCGTAATACATCTACAACTTGAATCTTAGTTTCAAACAAATGAGGAGAACACGTTACGTAAGCAAGTATTCCGCCAGAATTAAGAATGCTTACAGCCGAATCAAGCAACTCTTTTTGAATAAGCACCAGCTCTTTGAGATCTGTTGGTGTGCGCCGCCAACGTGCTTCTGGACGCCTTCTGAGAGCTCCGAGGCCGGTGCATGGGGCGTCGATAATTATCCGGTCGTAAGTTTTACCCAATAGGGGAAGGTCCTGCCCTCTGTGCATGATCACATGTTCTTCAGGAATAACATGAGAAACAAGTCGAGCACGATGCTCACTTGGCTCATTGGCTGTAAAGAGATCCTCGGGGCGATCGACATGAAGCATGTTGTAAAGAGCAGAGGCTTTCCCCCCTGGGCCAGCACACATATCTAGCCATGAAAGTGTTGCGGGCTCAGCTGCTGTATTTCTAAATATTTCAGCAACCCATTGTGAGCCGCGATCTTGCACACCCGCGCGCCGCTCTCTAATTGCTTTATATAAACCAGGCATCTGATGAGCGGTTGCTCCAAATTGGGTTCCCGATAACTTGGTTGCTCCTTCATCAAGGAGTTCATCAACTGTAGATTTACCAGGCCAGGCAATCAAATTCGGGAGCGCGGGCAGATTATCGGCAGCAAGTAATTTTTCCACATCGTGCCAGTCCCCTAAACCATCATAAAAAGAGCGAACAATCCACTCTGGATGCGAATAGATAACTGAAAGCGCTTTGGCTGGATCTTCTACCTTTAGATTTTCATATTTCTCATAAAACTGCAGATCTGCAGATGCTGCGCGCAATAATGCATTTATAAAACTACCTTTTGACTCCCCCATTACAGCACGTGCAATTTCAACACTCTCGCTGACCGCAGCGTGGTCTGAAACTCTCATTTCAAATAGTTGATGAATGCCCATCCGCAGGCAATCAACAATCCCCGGATCTAATTCATTAAATGGTCTGTCTGCTTTCGCTTCAATAAGTACATCATGCTTACCTTGCATTCTAAGAGTTCCATATGCGAGTTCGGTTGCAAATGCACGATCTCTCTCTTCTAAATTTGATGCTTCCAATAGCTCCGGTAGTCGTAAATTCGCATATGCGCCTTCGCGGTTAACTTGAGTGAGCAGTGTAAAAACCAATAAACGAGCCGGATCTGGCTTTGGTTTATGACCCGCATTTGCCATTATTTGCTATTCAAATCTATCTTCAGCAGTTAGTCTGGCGCCT
>CAIUHY010000052.1 GCA_903899145.1 uncultured Actinomycetes bacterium | reverse complement strand
TAAGGTACGGATTCTGTAATAAATTAAATAAGTACGTGCAGTAGATGGGGCCTTAGCTCAATTGGTAGAGCGCCTGCTTTGCAAGCAGGAGGTCAGGAGTTCGATCCTCCTAGGCTCCACAATTTTTACATTACTCACATCCTCAAGGAGGCAATAAAAATGTCAACAGCAACTCTTCACACAACTAAGGGCGATGTCATCATCGAACTCTTTCCAAACCACGCACCTAAGACTGTTGCAAACTTTGAAAAGCTTGCCAAAGAAAATTTCTATGACGGAACTATTTTTCACCGCGTTATCGCAGGATTCATGATCCAAGGTGGTTGCCCACAAGGAACTGGAACCGGCGGACCTGGTTATCAGTTCAACGACGAGTTCCATCCAGAGTTACATTTTGATAAGCCATACCTACTTGCGATGGCTAACTCAGGCCCAAATACAAACGGTTCACAATTCTTTATTACAGCTGCCCCAACCGAGTGGCTTAATCGCAAACACTCAATCTTTGGTGAAGTAAAAGACGCTGCCTCACAAAAGATTGTCGACGCAATTGAAACTACAAAGACTGGCGCTGGCGACCGTCCTGCAGAACCAATCAAGATCACCTCAGTCACTATCGCTGAATAAGTTTTAACTGAACCGGCTTTCACGTGAAGCTTAAAAACTCTCTCACCACGATACTCATTGTTGTCATTTGTGCTGCTTATTTAATTGCGACCTACGCACCAAATCTGACATGGGGTGGGATCGGGCTGCGCGAAAATTTATTCCTCATTAAAAACGCTCAATTTCCTGATGGCTCACTTCACGGATTTGACCAACATGAGTACTGGCGTATTTTTACTGTTGCCCTCACTCACGCAGGATGGTTACACCTTGGCTCAAACATGCTGGCCTTCTTCCAATTAGGTAACAACGTTGAGCGCTACTTTGGGAAAGCGCGTTATTCCATCATTCTTCTGATCTCACTTGCTTCGGCATCCCTTATCTCTCTTTACTTTGCCCCTGCCAATATCCCATCAGTCGGAGCATCAGGAATGATCTTTGGCCTCTTTGGGGCGATCCTGGTCACCAGCCGCAAGATGGGCTCTGACTACAAAGAGATTCTGGGCCTGGTCGTTTTGAATCTCCTTCTTACCTTTGTCATCCCCAATATTGACTGGCACGCCCATGTAGGCGGGCTTGTAGGGGGAGCTCTCGCCGCATGGGGAATAAACCTCCTAGCCCCGAGGTTTACTAGATAACTCGAACTTGAGTCACCTCGACTCAATCTTTTGACAAGAAGAGGCTCAATGTCCGAGAATTTAGTCAGGCCCAGACATAAATCGGGCATCTCTTAAGAAGAGAAGAAAAAGGAGCACCGCACATGGCAAGAGCCGTAGGTATTGATCTAGGAACAACAAACAGCTGCGTAAGCGTGCTGGAAGGCGGAGAGCCAACAGTTATTGCAAACGCTGAGGGCGCTCGCACAACGCCATCGATCGTCGCATTCGCTAAGAATGGTGAGGTCTTGGTTGGAGAAGTAGCAAAGCGTCAATCAGTAACAAATGTTGATCGCACCATCCGTTCAGTAAAGCGCCACATGGGTACTAGTTGGACCATGGATGTTGATGGAAAGAAGTACACACCACAAGAAATTTCTGCTCGCATCTTGATGAAACTCAAACGCGATGCTGAGGCTTATCTTGGTGACACAGTTTCAGATGCAGTTATTACTGTGCCCGCATACTTTGACGACGCCCAACGCCAAGCAACAAAAGAAGCTGGCGAGATTGCAGGACTTAATGTCTTGCGTATTGTGAATGAGCCAACAGCGGCAGCATTCGCTTACGGTTTTGATAAAGGTGATAAAGAACAAACAATCTTGGTATTCGACCTTGGTGGTGGAACATTTGACGTTTCACTTCTTGAAATGGGAGAAGGCGTTATTGAAGTTAAGGCAACCAGTGGTGATAACCACCTTGGTGGCGATGACTGGGATAACGCACTCGTTGAGCATCTTGTCTCAACATTTAAAGCAAAGAATGGTATTGATCTAACGAAGGACAAGATGGCAATGCAGCGAGTTCGTGAAGCTGCAGAAAAGGCGAAGATTGAACTTTCATCTTCTGCCCAAACATCTATCAACCTTCCTTACATCACCGTAGATGCTGAAAAGAATCCATTGTTCTTAGATGAAACAATGACGCGAGCACAATTCCAGTCCTTGACTGCAGATTTGCTAGCACGCTGTAAGGGACCATTTCAGACAGTATTGAAGGATGCCGGCATTCCGATTGCTGATATCAATCACGTTGTCTTGGTAGGTGGATCAACTCGCATGCCAGCAGTTGTCGATTTAGTTCGCGAACTTACTGGTGGAAAAGAACCGAACAAGGGCGTAAACCCCGATGAGGTTGTTGCAGTTGGCGCAGCTTTGCAAGCTGGTGTTTTGAAGGGCGATGTTAAAGACATCCTTCTTCTTGACGTCACACCACTTTCTCTTGGTATTGAAACTAAGGGTGGAGTAATGACAAAACTCATTGAAAAGAACACAACAATCCCAACAAAACGCTCTGAAATCTTCACAACAGCTGACGATAATCAGCCTGCAGTGCAGATCCAGGTCTTCCAAGGAGAGCGCGAAATCGCAAACGCAAATAAGCGTTTGGGAATGTTTGAGCTCACAGGAATTGCGCCGGCACCACGCGGAGTTCCGCAGATTGAAGTGACATTTGATATCGATGCCAACGGTATTTTGCACGTAGGTGCAAAGGATCTTGGTACTGGTAAAGAACAGAAGATCACTATCTCTGGCGGGTCATCTCTTTCTAAGGAAGAAATTGATCGCATGGTTAAGGATGCAGAAGCACACGCTGAAGAAGATAAGCAGCGCCGTGAAGAGGCAGATGTTCGCAATGCGGGTGACTCACTTGTCTATCAAACAGAAAAGTTTATTAAAGACAACGAAGAGAAACTTAACGAAGGCGACTCTGCTGCAAAGAAGGCAGATGTCGAGACAGCACTTGTTGATCTTAAGAAGTTGCTTGAAGGTGCTGACTTTGAAGCAATTAAGAAAGCAACAGAAACCGTTGCTACTAAATCACAAGAACTCGGCGCATCTCTATACGCATCACAAGGAGCTTCGCAAGAAGCACCAAAAGCTGATGAGAATGTAGAAGATGCTGAGATCGTAGAAGAGCAGTAATAGTTAACATGAGCGATGAGACAAATGTCGATGGCACATCAGATAGCGCGCAGCAAGCGCTATCTGATGCAGTCAACGAAGTCCTAGAAGATGTAGATCCGGTTGCAGCACTGACTGATGATCTTCAACGTCTACAAGCTGACTTTCAAAATTACCGAAAGCGCGTTGATAAAGAACGTAGTGAAGCAGGAGATTTAATAACGGCAATGGTCGTTACACAATTTCTTGGAGCATTCGATGATATTGATCGCGCGGCTGAACATGGAGAATTGAGCGGTGGCTTTAAAGCGGTTGCCGATCAACTGGCAAACACAACAACCAAACTTGGTTTAACGAAGTTTGAAGAAATTAACGTTGAGTTTGATCCGAATATCCATGAAGCACTCTTGCATGAAACTTCTGGAGAAGTGGCTCAAACACTTGTTACCAAGGTTTTGCGCCCCGGATATAAATTTAAAGATCGTGTTATTCGTCCAGCACAGGTTGCAGTAACGGATCCAAGCTAATGGCCGCCAAGGACTTATATGAGAAGGATCTCTATAAAATCCTTGGCGTTTCAAAAAACGATAAACCAGATGCTGTTAAAAAGGCCTATCGCAAACTAGCTAAAGACCTTCACCCTGACAAGACAAAGGGTGATAAGAAGTTAGAAGATCGCTTTAAAGAAGTATCTGAAGCCTATGAAGTTTTATCTGATGATAAAAAGCGGGCTGAATACGATGAGATGCGCGATGCGTATAAATCTGGACGTATCCCGCAAGGGGGCTTCCAATCTGGACAACAAGGTGGTCACCAAAGCAATGGCAACTATCAAGATATCTTTGGTGGTGGAGATCCTAATGATATTTTTTCCACGCTATTTGGAGGCGGACGCAGGGGGCCAAGTAAAGGACAAGATTTACAAACAGAGACGACAATTTCATTCCGTGATTCAATTTTTGGGCGTGAAATAAATTTGCGTTTAAGTGATCAAACGGTAACAACCAGAGTTCCTGCCGGAATTAAAGATGGCGCAAAAATTAAACTTAAAGGTCGTGGGGCTCCAGGACAAGCTGGACCAGGAGACCTTTTAATTACAATTAATGTCACTAAACATCCTGTATATACCCGTGATGGCGACAACTTGCTTATGACACTTCCTGTGACATTTGATGAAGCTGCGTTAGGCGCAGATATTGCTGTTCCGACTTTGCAGGGTGAAGAAGTGAAAGTACGCCTTGCACCAGGAACCAATAATGGAAAAGTTTTGCGACTTAAAGGTCGTGGTGTCACTCGCAATCATGCATCAGGTGATTTATTAATCACTATTGAAGTAACTGTTCCACAAAGACTTGATGCGAAAGCAAAGAAAGCACTTGAAGAATTTGCGGAAGCAACTTCATCTGAAAGCCCGCGAAAAGATATATTTGAAAGGGCACGCGCATGAACAACGAAAATCAACCAAAAGAAGATGCAGCAGTTTATGTTATAAGCGTTGCAGCAGAACTTTCAGGCCTTCACCCACAAACTTTACGTCAATATGATCGCATGGGATTAGTTTCGCCAGGCCGCGCATCTGGCCGCGGGCGCAGGTACTCATTGAGAGACATTTCAGCGCTCCGCACCATTCAGCGATTAGTTGGCGATGGAATTAATCTTGCAGGAATTAAACGGATTATGGAATTAGAATCAGCTGTTGCAAATATGGCTATAGAGATGGCGAAATTGCGCGTAGAAGTTGATGCAATTATGCAGGTAACTCCAGGGGCCGCAAAGGCTGCGTGGAATTCAACCCGAGAGTTACCAGCTCCAGATTCCAAGGGATAAGGTTCATCTATGACAACTCGTGATGATCTCAAAGCAGAAATAATTAAAAAAGCTGTCGTTCACGGAAAAGTTATCTTGTCTTCAGGTAAGGAAGCCGATTATTACGTTGATCTTCGTCGTATTACTTTGGATTCAGTAGCCGCGCCACTTGTTGGTCGAGTAATGCTTGATCTAACAAAAGATTGGGATTACGAGGCAGTTGGTGGTTTAACACTCGGAGCAGACCCAGTTGCAACAGCAATGATGCACGTCGCTGCAAGTGAGGGACGAGTTCTTAATTCTTTTGTTGTTCGTAAAGCAGAAAAAGCACATGGACTTCAACGTCGCATTGAAGGTCCAGATGTTAAAGGCAAGCGCGTATTGGCGGTCGAAGATACTTCAACGACAGGTGGTTCTGTATTAACTGCTGTTGAGGCACTCAAAGAAGCAGGCGCAATCGTTGTGGGTGTCGCGGTTATTGTTGAGCGAGGCGCAGCAGATGCAGTAAAAGATGCTGGCTTTGAATATCGCACCGCATATCAACTTACAGATTTAGGTTTATAAAACTTAAGACAAGTGCTTTCTGCTACGCCACTCTTTAAAGACTTCTAAGAAGATTGGCAAGATACTGATTGCTGCAATGACAAGAACAATATCTGTCAGGTACTTTGAAATTGTGTCAGCAAATGTGCTGCCGGCAGCATAAGCACCCCAGATAAGAACTTGCGTCCATACGAGGGCGCCAAAAACATTCCAGAACGCAAATGTTTTAAATGGAACGCGGATGATTCCTGACAAGGGATTAATGAGCCCGCGAACAACAGGAATAAAACGTCCTAAAACAATTGCTCGGCCGCGACCATACTTCGTGATGTATTTTTCTGCTGATTTAATTTTGCCCGGATCAAAAAACTTAGAGCCTTCTCGACTAAATATTTTTATCCCATAATGCCAACCAAGCCAATGACCGAACTGAGATCCGATGATTGCAGCAAGGGGAGTACCAAGGGCAACGATCCAAATACTTAAGTGGTGGTGCCCAGGTTTGACCCCAACACCACTGGCGAAAAGACCAGCAGAGATGAGAAGGGTGTCTCCAGGCAGACCAATGATGAGAGGCAGGCCTGTTTCTAGGGCCAAGATGGCGAAAATGATGCCTAAGGCATAGTTGGAATTGAGCGCGGTGGTGACGCTGATGAAGCTCATTGCCCGATCATAGACAAAAACAGATACCTATTTATTTGTATCTCCCCCTAGGTCTATGTGTAACCTTTCCAGCCAGAGCGGGCAATCCAGCTCAAATCTGGCCTTATCCAGATCGATTCACTCAACGAGGAGTTCGCATAGTGCATACCACTGTCCAAGTCACCGGCTCAAATCTGACATATGTTTTTGCCGTCCTAGCCATTTCTCTGATTGCTTTAGCCATCGCCTTTGGTCTTCGCGCTCAGGTATTAGTTCAACCTGATGGCACAGCAAAAATGCGTGAGATTGCCGAAGCTGTTCAAGAAGGAGCAGCCGCTTATCTCAATCGCCAATTCAAAACCCTCAGTGTTTTCGTCGCGATTGTTTTTGTCCTTCTCTTTGCTCTACCTGGCCACACCGATATTCGTATCGGCCGATCAATTTTCTTTTTACTCGGCGCACTCTTTAGCGCTGCTGTTGGTTATAACGGTATGTGGCTTGCAGTCCGTGCAAACGTTCGTGTTGCAGAAGCTGCTCGTCAGAAATCTGCAGCAAACGCGGTAAAGATTGCGTTCCGGACCGGTGGTGTTGTTGGTATGACAACAGTAGGTCTTGGCTTGCTTGGAGCCTCACTTGTAGTTCTTATTTATCGCGAGAACGCCCCTGACGTCCTCGAGGGTTTTGGTTTCGGCGCAGCGATGCTTGCAATGTTCATGCGTGTTGGCGGCGGAATTTTCACAAAGGCTGCTGACGTTGGAGCAGACCTCGTTGGTAAAGTCGAAAAAAATATTCCAGAAGATGACCCACGTAACGCAGCGACTATCGCTGACAACGTCGGTGACAACGTCGGTGACTGCGCAGGCATGGCTGCTGACTTGTTCGAATCATACGCCGTAACCCTTGTTGCCGCCCTTGTGCTTGGTAAAGCTGGCTTTGGTGATGCAGGACTTATTTATCCATTGATCGTTCCTGCGATTGGAATTCTTACTGCTGTTATCGGTATTTTCATTACTCGTCTTCGCCCAACAGACAAATCAGCAATGAATGCAATCAATCGTTCTTTCTTTGCTTCTGCAATTATTTCAGCAGTTCTAGTTGGACTTGCAACATTTACCTATCTACCAAGTTCAATGAAGCTTCTCAGTGGCTTAGATCCAGCGCATGCTGTTAATACAGTAAACCCACGCGTTATAACTTTTGGCGCAGTATTAATCGGTATTGCACTTGCTGCAGCAATTCAATTACTTACAGGTTTCTTTACCGAAGTTGGTAAGCGTCCAGTTAATGACGTAGCCGCATCATCAAATACAGGAGCTGCAACAGTAATTCTTGCTGGTATCTCAGTTGGATTTGAATCTGCTGTTTATTCTGGCCTGTTGATTGCAACCGCAGTATTTGGCGCGTTTCTTTTAGGTCATGGATCTATCGTACTGAGCCTCTTTGCTGTTGCACTAGCTGGAACAGGGCTTCTAACAACTGTCGGTGTAATCGTAGCCATGGATACATTTGGACCAATTTCAGATAACGCTCAAGGAGTTGCTGAAATGTCTGGAGATGTTCATGGTGAAGGTTCAGCAATCTTGACTTCACTTGACGCAGTGGGAAATACAACAAAGGCAATTACAAAAGGAATTGCAATTGCAACAGCTGTTCTTGCTGCAACTGCACTCTTTGGTGCATTTACAAATGCGATTATTAAAGCAGTCAGTGATGCGGGGCAAGCAGGAAATAGCGCCCTTAATATCGAGTATCAAGGTATTTTAGATATTGCTAACCCGCGTAATCTTGTTGGTTTGATTATCGGTGCAGCAGTTGTCTTCTTGTTCTCTGGGCTTGCAATTAACGCAGTATCACGAGCAGCTGGCGCAGTTGTGGTTGAAGTTCGTGAGCAGTTCCGTTTGCACCCAGGAATTATGAAGGGAACAGAAAAGCCTGAGTATGGCCGCGTTGTTGATATCTGCACACGTGATTCACTTCGTGAACTTGTTGCCCCTGGCCTACTTGCAGTTATGGCTCCTATTGCAGTTGGTTTTGGTTTAGGTGTTGGCGCACTCGGTGCATACCTTGCCGGAGCAATTGGAACAGGAACATTGATGGCTGTATTCCTTGCTAACTCAGGTGGCGCATGGGATAACGCAAAGAAGATGGTTGAAGACGGAGTTTACGGCGGCAAAGGCAGCGAAGCTCACAAGGCAACCATTGTTGGTGACACAGTTGGAGATCCATTTAAGGACACCGCAGGTCCTGCTATCAACCCATTGATTAAGGTAATGAACTTAGTTGCACTACTCATTACCCCTGCAATCGT
>CAIUHY010000051.1 GCA_903899145.1 uncultured Actinomycetes bacterium | reverse complement strand
GGTGCACCATGCTGCGCACCTGCGCGCGAAGTTAGCTCTTGTCATTATTGGCGGTGCCTCAGGAAGCGGGCTCAAAGAGCCTGCACGCCTTGAAGCACTCGCACAGTTCTTAGGAGTCAGTGACATCGTGCACTTCATAACACCAGTTGATCGCGATGTATTGCCTGATTGGTATCGCGCCAGTGACTTAGTCTGTGTTCCAAGTTATTCAGAGAGTTTTGGTTTAGTTGCACTAGAAGCACAAGCATGCGGCACTCCAGTAGTTGCAACAGCAGTAGGCGGTCTTCGGACAGCAGTTGCTGATGGAATTTCAGGATCATTAGTAGATGGACACGACCCTAAGGCTTGGTCTGCAGTGATCTCACGATTACTTGCTGATCCTGCTCACCGTATTGCGCTTTCATTTGGCGCAACCCAGCATGCCTCTCACTTTGGATGGGGATCTACTGCTCGTAAGACCCTTGATGTTTATGATCTTGTCTTATCTCGGGGCGCTCAATCTTCTATTAAACTCGCCTAATGAGAAAATTAATCCTGCTCCGCCATGGTGAGAGTGAATGGAATGCGAAGAATCTCTTTACCGGATGGGTCGATGTCAGACTCTCACAGAAGGGTGAAGTAGAGGCAAAGCGCGCAGGAGAGCTCCTTAAAGAGCGCGGATTGTTGCCAGATGTAGTTCACACATCACTTTTGCGTAGAGCAATTGCAACATCTCAGATTGCACTTGATGCGGCAGATCGCCCGTGGATCCCTGTGCACCGCTCATGGAGGCTCAATGAACGCCATTACGGCGCTCTTCAAGGCAAAGATAAAGCGCAGACGCTCGCCCAATATGGCGAAGAGCAATTTCAACTATGGCGCCGTTCTTTTGATGTCCCGCCGCCTGCCATTGATGACAAAGATGAATTTAGCCAAGCAGGAGATCCCCGCTACGCAGAGCTTGGTAGCGCCATGCCAAAGACAGAGTGCCTCAAAGATGTTGTTGAGCGTCTCATACCTTATTTAGTTGGCGCGATTACAGCCGACCTGGATGCTGCAAAGACAACCTTGGTTGTTGCTCACGGTAATTCCATCCGCGCAATTGTGAAACATATTGATTGCATCTCAGATACAGATATTGCTGGAGTAAATATCCCAACGGGAATTCCGCTCTTCTATGAATTCAATGACACTTTTGAGCCCATTAAAAAAGGCGGAGAATATCTAGACCCAGCGGCAGCAAAGGATGCGATTGCAGCTGTTGCTAATCAGGGAAAGAAGTAAGCAAGAAGTAATTAGCTTTTAGCGAACTCACCTGTCGCGATGTAGTAAATGCGCTGGGCAATAGAAACTGCATGATCTGAGAAACGCTCATAGTAACGGCTTGCAAATGCCATATCGATCGATGTTTCCACGTTGTGAGTTCCGTTAGGATTAACCAATGCGGCAATGAGTTTGCGTTGGAGTTGGTCCATCGCATCATCATCTTTTTCAATCTCAAGGGCGCGTGTAGTGTCACGAAATTCAATAACAACAGCCATCTTCTCTGTAATGCGGCTAGCTTCTGCTCCCATACTTGAAATGAGATCAGTGAACTCTGATGGGACGGCGCTGTTGGGATAACGCATGCGAGCAAGCTTTGCTAAGTGATGGGCAAGATCTCCCATGCGCTCTAAATCAGCGCTAATGCGAAGTGCTGAAACTAGTGCGCGCAGATCAGAGGCAACAGGTTGCTGGCGAGCCATT
>CAIUHY010000050.1 GCA_903899145.1 uncultured Actinomycetes bacterium | reverse complement strand
GATTTACGTGAGTTAGCCGACCTTGCTGGACAAGTTGGTGCGCTTCTTATTGTGGATGAGGCTTATGCGGAGTTTTCAGAGGAAGAGTCAGCTGTCTCACTTATTGCAGATTTCCAACATGTTGTGGTTGTAAGAACAATGAGTAAGGCCTTTGCTTTCGCTGGAACACGTCTTGGTTATTTAGTTGCTCATCCTGCCGTAGTGAATGCTTCGCTCATCGCGCGCCTTCCATATCACCTCAGCTCAATTACTCAAGCTGCAGCGGAAGTTGCACTTGATTATGCAGATTTGATGCAGAGTGAAATTGTGACGCTCGTTTCTGAACGCTCAAGGGTTTTTGAAGCAATATCTTCTATTGGTTATAAGCCTGTTCCAAGTGCTGCAAATTTCATTCTCTTTAGTGGGTTCAAAGATGATGCAAGTGATGTCTGGCAGCGCCTGCTGGATCGAGGAATTTTGATACGAGATATAGGGCTTCGAGGATATTTGCGCGTGACTATTGGAACACCTGCCGAAAATGATCAATTCATCGCGGCACTGAGAGAAATTGCGGAATAATCAGGCACTATCACACCACTGCTAGATGAGAGAGAAATAAATGAGTGCTTCACGTACTGCAACAGTTGAACGTAAGACCAAGGAATCAGAGGTATTGGTCAAACTCAATCTTGATGGCACAGGTGTTATTGATATTCAAACTGGCGTCCCATTTTTCGAACATATGCTCTCCCAACTTGGTAAGCATGCGGGATTTGATCTGACGGTAAAGACAAAGGGCGATGTTGACGTTGACTCCCATCACACCGTTGAAGATACATCACTTGCTTTCGGACAAGCACTCCGCGAAGCACTTGGTGATAAAGCAGGTATCCGCAGATTTGGTGATGCAATGGTTCCGCTAGATGAAGTACTTGTTCAGGCGGCTGTTGATCTATCAGGGCGGCCTTACTTGGTACACCGTCAACCAGAAATTGTTGAACTTATTGGCACGTTCGATACAACACTTGGTCGCCACATCTGGGAATCAATTGTTGCTGAAGCACGCATTGCTTTGCATATTCGAGTTCTAGAAGGACGCAATGCCCACCACGTATTTGAAGCACAGTTCAAAGCAGTCGCTCGTGCACTGCGGGATGCTGTTGCTATTGATGGCAGAGTCACGGGAATTCCATCAACTAAGGGCACTCTTTGATTGCAATTCTTGACTATGGTTCTGGCAACCTTCGTTCGGTGCAGCGTGCATTTGAATTAACTGGGATCAAGACGGTCATTACATCTGATCCCAAGTTATGCGCGGATAGTGATGGCTTAGTCGTACCAGGCGTTGGCGCTTATGGGGCATGTATGAAGCAATTAGTAGATGTTGGTGGAAGAGAAATAATTATGAACCAAGTTGCTGCTGGTAAACCCATTATTGGTATCTGTGTGGGGTTGCAGATACTTTTTGAACGAGGTACTGAAAAAGGCGGCGCAACGGGTGTTGGGGTATTGCCTGGCGAAGTAAGTGAACTTAAATCTCAAATATTGCCCCACATTGGTTGGAATACGGTTTCTTCAGGTAAAGGTACAAAATTATTTGAAGGCCTAGATGGTGCGTCGTTTTATTTCGTGCATTCATACGCAGCAAAGCATACTGTGCCAGATGCTGTTAATAGTTGGACTGAATACGGCGAAGAGTTTCTATCTGCAGTTGAACGCGGCTCAGTAAGTGCTGTGCAATTTCACCCCGAAAAAAGTGGAGCCAATGGCGCTCGGTTAATTTCAAATTGGGCAAAGACCCTCTGATGAGTACGATAAAAAAGCTTGAACTACTCCCTGCGATTGATGTCAAAGATGGACGTGCCGTTCGACTTGTTCAAGGTGAGCTCAGCGCAACAAGCCAATATGGATTACCTATTGAAGTAGCTAAAGAATTTGCTGATGCAGGCACAGAGTGGATCCATTTAGTTGATATCGATGCAGCTTTTGGTTTAGGTAGTAATGCGGTGCTCCTTGAAGAAGTAATCAAAAGCGTTGATATTAAAGTAGAACTATCTGGAGGAATCCGAGATGACGATTCTTTACGCCGCGCACTTGCCACTGGATGCACTCGAGTAAATCTTGGAACCGCTGCGCTAGAAAACCCTGACTGGACTGCAAAAGTAATTGCTGAATTTGGTGATCGCATCGCAGTTGGTCTTGATGTAAGAGGCCACACCCTTGCAGCCCGGGGTTGGACAAAAGAAGGTGGCGATTTATTTGAAACACTTGAACGTTTAGATCGCGATGGTTGTGCTAGATATATTGTGACTGATGTTGCTAAAGATGGAACGCTTACTGGTCCCAATCTTTCTTTATTGCGAGAAGTTTGTGCGGCAACTACCAAGCCAGTTGTTGCAAGCGGTGGTGTTTCTAACTTAAAAGACCTAGAAGAAATACGTGCACTCACTTCAATTGGCATAGAAGGTGTGATAGTTGGTAAGGCGCTCTATGCGGGAGCCTTCACACTCCAGCAAGCGCTCAGTGAGGCGAACAAATGACTTTAGCTAAGCGAATCATCCCTTGTTTAGACGTTGCCAATGGCCGGGTAGTTAAAGGTGTTAATTTTCAAAACTTAGTTGATGCTGGGGACCCCGTTGAACTTGCAAAGTTATATGGGGTTGTAGGAGCAGATGAGCTCACCTTCCTAGATATTTCTGCTTCAGTTGAAGAGCGCTCAACAACTTTAGGGATGGTGGCAAGAACTGCTGAACAAGTATTTATTCCACTTACGGTAGGCGGGGGGATTCGAAGTGTTGATGATGTTGATGCACTCCTTCGTGCAGGGGCGGATAAAGTAAGTATCAACACTGCTGCAATTAATCGCCCTGAACTTATCAGTGAAATCTCTGATCGTTTTGGGGATCAAGTCCTTGTTCTTTCTGTTGATGCCCGTCGTGGAAAAACACCATCTGGATTTGAAGTAACCACTCATGGTGGCAGACAAGGTGCCGGACTTGACGCACTTGCATGGGTCGAAGATGCAACATCTCGAGGGGTAGGTGAGATTCTTCTTAACTCTATGGACGCTGATGGAACACGTGAAGGTTTTGATATAGAAATGATTACGCAAGTCCGTAGCAGGACAAGAGTTCCCCTGATTGCAAGTGGAGGAGCGGGAAAACTAGATGATTTTGCCCTAGCTCTAGACGCTGGTGCTGACGCATTGCTGGCAGCAAGTGTTTTCCACTTCGGGACATTTACGATTCATGATGTGAAAGAGTTTTTGAGTAAAAAGGGATATTCGGTCCGCCTCTAACCCGCTTTAAGGCAGAATACGACCATGGCAAATCCAGTAGTGATACCAACCCAGATAGATGAAAGATTTGCTGTCGGAGAATTGGTTGCTGCGATCGCGCAAGATGCCCAGAGCAAAGATGTGCTTATGTTGGGGTGGATGAATAAGCAGGCCCTCACGCAAACACTTGAAACTGGTGATGTTACATACTGGAGTAGAAGCAGAAATGAACTCTGGCAAAAGGGTGCTACCTCTGGTCACACTCAAAAGTTGGTAAGTATTGCATTTGATTGCGACGCTGATGCAGTTTTGCTTCAGGTTCATCAGGTAGGTGCTGCTTGCCATACGGGTCAGCGAACTTGTTTCCATAACGAAATTGATACTGACTTTGAATAATCAAATAACTTTAGAAGAGTTTCGTGAATTTGCACGATCTTATAATGTGATTCCTGTTGCTAGAAAGTATTTAGCAGATACACAGACACCGCTTACGATTTATCATAAGCTTGCTGGGAACCGATCAGGGACCTTTCTTTTAGAATCTGCTGAAGTTGGGGGAGCCTGGTCACGCTATTCATTTATCGGAATCCACTCACAATCAACTCTTACTGAAATTGATGGAAAGGCAGCATGGATTGGCACAGTGCCATCTGGAGCACCGGTTGGAATTGATCCACTCGATGCCCTCAAGATTGCAGCAACGCATTTACGTTCGCCTCATATTCCTGGGTTACCTCCACTTACTGGTGGGCTAGTTGGTTATGCAGGTTATGACATTGTTCGCAGACTTGAGAAACTTCCAAATATTACCGACACGGAGATTGAACTTCCTGAAATTGCATTCATGCTGACATCTGACCTAGCGGTCTTTGATCACTTCAATGGCTCTCTCACTTTGATTGCTAACGCAATTAATTGGAATGGAAGTACAGATGGTGTTGATGACGCATACGCGGATGCAAACAAGCGACTTGATCAATTAGAAGTAACCCTTAAGGCTCCAACAACTGCTGAAATCAGCCGAGAGATAGTGAAAGTTGAGCCGATCTATGAGCGTCGTACAAGCTCTACAGAGTTTCAAGCGCGTGTTGAAAATATTAAGGAAGAGATACGAAGCGGAGAGGCATTCCAAGTTGTACTTTCTCAACGCTTTGTCATGGATGTGAAAGCAGATGCTTTTGATGTGTATCGAGCGCTACGAGCGTCTAACCCAAGTCCTTATATGTATCTATTTAGATTCCATAATGGTTTAGAAGTCGTTGGCTCAAGTCCAGAGGCACTAGTTAAAATTCACGGCGATGAAGTGATGATCCATCCCATAGCAGGAACAAGGCCTCGATCAGATGACCCAGAGAAAGATATTCGCTTGGGTGAAGAGTTGATGGCAGACCCTAAAGAGAGGGCTGAACACCTCATGCTTGTTGATCTTGGGCGAAACGATCTTGGGCGCACATGCAAACCCGGCTCAGTTGAAGTTATCGAGTTTATGAAACTCGAACGCTATTCACATGTCATGCACATCGTTTCTACCGTGACAGGGAAGCTCGCTCCTGTATATAAGCCAGTAGATGCACTGCTTGCAGTATTTCCAGCCGGAACATTGTCGGGGGCGCCAAAGCCACGTGCAATGCAGATCATTGAAGAAAATGAACCTACAAGGCGTGGAATATATGGCGGGACAATTGGTTATCTCGATTTCAGTGGAAATATTGATGCATGTATTGCGATTAGAACTGCTGTCATTAAGAATGGAAAGGCTTATGTTCAAGCAGGGGCAGGAATTGTGGCTGACTCTATTGCCGCTTCTGAAGATATGGAATGCCAGAATAAAGCTGCGGCAGTTTTAGGCGCTATTGCATCAGCTAATGAAATGCGAAGTATCTAATGCTTGTTACTAAGTTAATACTTATAGGTGTTGTTTTCTTACTAGGTTTCTATTTTTCTATACGATTAATAAGGCGCGGGTTATCTAAAAAATATGAACCAAAATCCCCCACTCCTTGGAATGCATTGACAGAAGGAATTGACCCTACGGTTGGTGATGAAAAATGAGTTCGGCACTTGATTCCATTGTTGCTGGAGTATTAGAAGACGTGGCTGCAAGACAAATCTCTATTGATGAAATTAAAAAGAAGGCTTCCCAAGCGCCATCACCTAGAGATGCGTATGTAGCTTTAAATAAACCTGGCACACAAATCATTGCAGAAATAAAACGGTCTTCACCAAGCAAAGGAGCTCTAGCTACGATTGCCGATCCCGTGGCCCTTGGACACTCTTATGAAAAAGGAGGAGCGGCAGTTATTAGCGTTCTTACCGAGCAACGCAGATTTGGTGGGAAGATAGAAGATTTAGTTGCAGTAAGAGATGCTGTAAAAATTCCAGTTTTGCGAAAAGACTTTATAGTAACTCAGTTCCAAGTATATGAAACACGTGCACTTGGAGCAGACCTCATGTTACTTATCGTTGCTGCCCTGAACGATCAGCAACTTAGGGATTACTACACACTCGCAATAGATTTAGGTATGAATGTATTAGTTGAAGTTCACGACAAGAGTGAGATAGAGCGCGCATTGAAAATTTCACCCAAAATTATTGGAGTGAATGCTCGAAATCTAAAGACCCTAGAAATCAATGAGAATGCATTTGCAGATTTACTTCCAGCGCTTCCAGAAGAAATTTTGCGGGTTGCTGAATCTGGTATTTCTACTCGCGATCAAGTCTATAAAGCTGAACAAGTGGGCGTAAAGGCAATATTAGTAGGGGAGACTCTTGTCCGTGCGGGAGATCCAGTACGTGCAATTTCAACTCTCCTCGGCAAATAGTCTGCTGGTACCGTTTACCTATGACCCCTCTAGCTGATTCACAAATCCTTGGTCATTTCGGCCCATACGGTGGAAGATTTGTCCCTGAAGCCCTTATCGCTGCTTTGGATGAATTAACACTCGCGCATGAGACTGCACTTAATGATCCTGCTTTTCAAAAAGAATTAGCTGATCTGCACCGTACTTATACAGGTCGTCCAAGCATCATTACGGAAGCAAAACGTTTTGCCGAACATGCTGGTGGGGCGAGAATTTTATTGAAGCGTGAAGATCTCAATCACACCGGTTCACACAAAATTAATAACGTCCTTGGCCAAGCGCTCCTAACAAAACGAATGGGTAAAAAGCGCATCATTGCAGAGACTGGTGCGGGTCAACATGGAGTTGCTGCTGCAACAGCTGCGGCTCTTATGGGCCTTGAGTGCGTTGTCTATATGGGCGAAGAGGACACAAAACGTCAATCACTTAATGTTGCGCGTATGAAATTACTCGGCGCAGAAGTTATTCCAGTGACACAAGGTAGCAAGACTCTTAAAGACGCAATCAATGAAGCGATGCGAGACTGGGTCACTAATGTTGAAACAACACACTATCTTTTGGGAACAGTCGCTGGTCCACATCCATTTCCTACGATGGTCAGAGATTTTCATCGAATAATTGGTGTAGAGGCTCGCGAGCAATGCTTAGATTTAGTCGGTCGTTTACCAGATGCTGTACTTGCATGTGTCGGTGGTGGCTCAAACGCAATCGGCATCTTCCACCCATTTCTTGAAGATAAAAGTGTTCGCCTCATCGGTTTAGAAGCAGGCGGAAAAGGAATCGAATCAGGATTACATGCTGCAACGATTTCGGGTGGAACCCCAGGAGTACTGCATGGAACTCGTTCATATGTTTTGCAGGACGAGAATGGACAAACAGTTGAGTCACACTCAATTTCAGCAGGCCTTGATTATCCAGGGGTAGGTCCAGAGCATGCTTATCTCCATGACATTGGACGAGCAGAATATCGTGCAATTACTGATGACGAAGCAATGTATGCATTTTCGTTGCTTTCCAAGACAGAAGGAATTATTCCTGCAATCGAAACAGCTCACGCTCTAGCTGGTGCAATGCAGGTAGGAAATGAACTTGGAGCAGATGCAGTATTGCTTATTAATCTCTCTGGACGCGGAGATAAAGATGTTCAGACAGCTGCTGCATATTTTGGTATTCCACTGTAAATGAGCACACCACTTGATGACTTATTTGTTAACACTCGCAAAGAAAATCGCGCCGCGCTCATTGGATTTTTACCTGCTGGTTTTCCAACTCAGCCCAGATCGATTTCTACACTCACCGCAATGATTCAAGGTGGTTGCGATGCAATAGAAATTGGCTTTCCTTATAGCGACCCAGTGATGGATGGACCAATAATCCAGGCTGCATCAGATCAATCACTTAAGCAAAGAACTGGCTCCCGTGAAGTTTTTGCTACCGTAAAAGCAATTGCGCCATTGGCTCCCACAGTTGTGATGACTTATTGGAATCCCATTGAGCGCTATGGTGTAACAAAATTTCTTGAATCAATGAAGGAGAATGGGGGAAGCGGGGCAATCACACCCGATTTAACCATTGAAGAATCTTCCCATTGGATTGAAGAGACCCAAAGGTTAGAGAGCAATCGGATATTTGTTGTCGCACCAAGCACGAGTGATGACAGGCTGAAAAAGGTTGCCGAAGCTTCAACTGGCTTTATTTATGCTGCATCTCTCATGGGAGTCACAGGAACACGAGCATCAGTTTCAACAGGAGCGCAAACACTGGTCGATAGAATTCGTCGGATAACTGATAAACCAGTTGCTGTTGGATTAGGCGTTTCAACTCCCGAGCAGGCTCATGAAGTAGCGCAGTATGCAGATGGAGTAATAGTTGGTTCTGCTTTTATTCGATTAATACAAGAATCTAAATCTGAAGAAGAGGGAATTAGTAAAGTGAAAAATCTTGCGCACGCACTTGCACAGAGCATGAAGCGCTCATGAAGAAGATTTTTAATTCGACTACACAACCTTGGTTTACATTTCTTGCACGCTTGACCCTTGCAGGAGTTTTACTTGCTGCAGGATGGATTAAGGCAATGAAACCACATGAAGCTGCTGCATCGGTGCGAGTCTATGAAGTTTTGCCAGTAAACATTGCAAATAGTTTTGGCTATATCCTCCCTTGGATTGAGATTGGAATTGCACTTCTTCTTATTGTTGGAATCTGGGCGCGATGGAGCAGTATTGCGGCGGGAACGTTGATGGTTCTTTTCGTCATTGCCATTGCCCAGGCATGGGTAAGAAAGTTGCCAATTAATTGTGGTTGCTTTGGTAACGGCGGGATTACCGCTGATGGCAAAGTGCACCCCTGGACATATGCAACAGAAATTATTCGAGATATAGGCTTAATTTTGCTTTCAATTTTTATTACTTACTTCCCAAGCGGTAAGTTTGCCCTAGATACAGGAACTGATAATCATGAGAATGGTGGAGAAAGATAATGGCAACTGCAAGTAAAAAAGGTCCGAATGGAAAAGGCGATAAGACCACGCGCAACCTTGTTGTTGGCATGATCCTTTTCGTTGTCGTTGCTGGTGCTGGCGCCGCTCTTGCTTCTAATCACGCTATTAAAAGTGCATCGAACCCCTCGGCTGTTGAAACTGCTGATGGTTATGGAATTGGTTTTAATCCAAAAGCTCCGGTCAAAGTAGACTTTTATGAAGACTTTCAGTGCCCGCATTGCCGTGATTTTGAATCAGCAAATCATATTTATATCAATAAAATTATTAGTGATGGGAAAATCCATGCGGTGTTTCACCCGATGTCATTCATTGGAAATGAATCTGTATTAACCGCAGCTGCTGCGGCCTGTGCTTCGGATCAGGGTAAGTTCTTGCAGTTGCATAGCGCTTTGTTTGCAACTCAACCCGCAAGTGAGAATAGTGGTACTTGGACAAATGCAAGATTAATTGCTTTAGGTAATTCGGTAGGAATCACTTCAAATAAGTACGCTGATTGCGTTAATAATGGTCAGTATCTTGATTGGACAAAGAATGTTGAAGATTATGCTGGAAAAGCTAATATCAATTCGACTCCGACTATTTTAATAAATGGTACCCCTATTGCGCAGACTGCCTATTTAAATTCATCAGCATTAGAAGCTGCGTTCACTGCTGCTGGCATTAAGTAAGAGTTGTTTAGTCGATTTATCCCGACCCCATCAACTTCTTCGGTGGGGATGGGTGCGGTCACCATTCATTACTACGCATTATGTATATTGATTGCGATCGTTGCTGCAATCTGGATTGGCAAAATCCGATATGTGCGTGCAGGCGGTATTGGAAATGAAATTTATGATCTTGCAATTTATGTAGTACCTCTTGGAATACTCGGGGGCCGTATTTATCATGTCATCACAACACCAGAGTTATATTTTGGTGCTCAAGGAAATTTTTTAGATGCTTTCAAAATTTGGCAAGGTGGAATGGGTATCTGGGGGGCCGTATCACTTGGCGTTGCTACAGCTTTTTTATATTTCAAAATAAAACCACGCTCACTTACTTTTCTTCTTGCCCTTGATGCCCTAACCCCAGGAATTGTGTTTGCGCAAGGAATCGGTCGATGGGGAAATTGGTTTAACGGTGAGCTTTTCGGAAAACCAACAACACTTCCTTGGGCGCTAAAAATTCCCATCGGGAATCGCCCCACCGGTTTTGAAAATTTTGCAACGTTCCATCCGACATTTCTCTATGAATCAATCTGGTGCTTTCTGATTGCCTCGTTAATTATCTTTTTTCCTAGTGTAAAAAAGCTTAAAGCAGGTAGCCAATTTCTGCTATATATTTTTCTTTATTGCTGTGGTCGCCTTTGGATTGAGTCCCTGCGTATTGATAGCGCTCACCATATATTTGGTCTCCGCCTTAATATCTGGGTTGCAGGGATCTGCGCCGTCACTTCCGGAGGCTGGTTATACACAAAGCAGAAACACGAAGTGAACAAACCAGCAGATAGCCAGATTCCTGGGTAGAATCTCGATATGCCTTTAGAACATGTCTATCAGCGAAACATGCACCACAAGTCGCATAAGTCTGGTTGGTTGCGTGCCGCTGTTCTTGGGGCAAATGATGGCTTAGTTTCTAATGCATCCTTGCTGATAGGAATTGCCGCTGCTGGAAAAATTAGTTTGCTTCCGTTGACTGGGATTGCTGGAATAGCAGCTGGTTCGATGTCAATGGCAGTGGGTGAATATATTTCAGTTCAATCTCAATCTGATATTGAAGAAGCTGATCGGAAAATGGAGATTGAACATCTAGCAATCGATCCAGAAGGTGAATTAGAAGAACTTGCTGAGATATATGTAGAGCGAGGGTTACCTCGAGATTTAGCTAGACAAGTTGCAGAGAAATTTACAGAGAAAAATGCTTTGGAAGCACATCTTCGTGATGAGCTCGGACATTTTGAAATGCACAAGGCAAGACCACTTCAAGCGGCGATTGCTTCTGCGCTGAGTTTCGCTATTGGAGGAGCAATTCCGCTCCTTGGTGCTCTTATGCCAACCACCAGTGGCAAAGTTTGGATGATCGTCCTATTCACTCTTATTGGGCTCGTGGGCACCGGAGTAACAAGTTCCAAGCTTGCAGGCTCCCCGCTGGTGCGTACGGTTCTTCGAGTATTCATCGGGGGATCACTTGGCATGCTGATCACCGCAGGGATTGGCTCACTCGTTCACATCTAAGCCCCTCTAAATCCTTTAATAGATTCTGCCAATACCGCATTGGCTTGATACGATTTCTCACTGCTCAAGGTGGGTTAGACCCAAGTTGAGTTCATCGTTAGGCCATCGAAGTCCTGACCGTCCTTCATAGTTTTCATAGGAGCGATCATGGGCTTATTTTCTACTGTGCCAACTGCACAAGGTTTATATGACCCTGCCAACGAACATGATGCATGTGGCGTTGCAATGGTTGCAACATTAAATAAGAAACCAACACATGAAGTTGTCTCACAAGGTTTAACCGCGCTTCGTAATCTTGAACACCGTGGTGCATCCGGCGCAGAACCAGACAGTGGCGATGGTGCAGGAATTCTTATTCGCATTCCAGATGAGTTCTATCGCAGTATTGTTGAATTTACATTGCCAGATTCTGGCTATTATGCAACAGGCATCGCATTTATCGATGCTTCGTTTACTGATCAATCTATCGTTCAAAAGTTTGCAGACGAAGAGAATGTAAAAATTCTTGGGTGGCGCGAGCTCCCTATAAATGAAGCATCTCTTGGTAAGACCGCTCTTTCAGTCATGCCACGTTTTGTTCAGATCTTCATTGCTGGAGTAAAGAACGAGTCAGATCTTGCTCTAGATAGATTGGCATTTTGTTTTCGTAAGCGAGTGGAGCACGCACTTCCAATTTATTTCCCATCTTTATCATCACGAACAATTGTCTATAAAGGCATGCTGACTACAGGTCAGTTAGAAGAATTCTTCCCAGACCTATCTAACAAGCTTGTTAAATCACCACTCGCAGTTGTTCACTCACGCTTTTCAACGAATACATTTCCTTCTTGGCCTCTTGCTCACCCATATCGCTACATCGCGCACAATGGTGAAATTAATACTGTGCGCGGTAACCGTAACTGGATGCGTGCACGCGAGGCACTTCTTGCAAGTCCTTTAATTCCTGGAGATATCACGAGACTTTTCCCTATCGTTGATAGCAACGGAAGTGACTCTGCTTCATTTGATGAAGTTCTTGAACTGCTCTATCTCACCGGCCGCTCCTTGCCACATTCAATTTTGATGATGATCCCAGAAGCATGGGAAAACCACGCAACAATGTCACAAGTGCGTAAAGATTTTTATGAGTTTCATTCTTCAATGATGGAACCCTGGGATGGCCCAGCATGCGTAACATTTACTGATGGAAATCAAGTAGGCGCTGTCCTAGATCGCAACGGACTTCGCCCGTCACGTTTCTGGGTAACTAACGATGGTCTTGTCGTACTTGCCTCAGAAGTTGGTGTTCTTGACATTCCCCAAGAGAAAATAATCCGCAAAGGTCGTTTGCAACCTGGCCGTATGTTCTTAGTTGACATCGAGCAGGGACGAATTATCGAAGATGATGAGATCAAGGATTCTCTAGCTAAGGCTGCGCCATATGGAAAGTGGCTTCATGAGGGAATTGTGAAGTTATCTGATCTTCCTGCCCGTGAACATATTATTTACCCGCATTCATCTGTAATACGTCGCCAAAGGGCATTTGGCTATACCGAAGAAGAACTACGCATAATTATTACCCCAATGGCTAAAAATGGTGCAGAGCCACTTGGCTCGATGGGAACAGATTCACCAATCGCAGCCCTTTCTGATAAACCTCGTTTACTTTTTGATTATTTTGCTCAGCTCTTTGCTCAAGTAACTAACCCACCTCTTGATGCAATTCGTGAAGAGATGGTAACTAGCCTTGGTCTAACAATTGGTGCTGAAAGTAACCTGCTTAACCCAAGCCCTGAATCTTGTCGCCAAATTGCACTTGACTTTCCAGTTATTGATAACGATGAATTAGCAAAAATTATTAACGTTAACGCCGATGAGGAACATCCAAACTTTACTAGCCATGTTGTTCGTGGATTATTCTCAGTTTTAGGCGGAGGAGATGCACTACGTACTCGCATAGAAGAGATTCGCGCTGAAGTATCTGCTGCAATCAAAGATGGTGCTCGAATTATCGTTCTATCAGATCGTGATGGAGATTCAGAAGAGGCTCCTATTCCTTCACTGCTGCTTACATCAGCAGTTCACCACCATTTAATTCGCGAGAAAACACGGACTCAAATCTCACTCATCGTTGAGAGTGGTGAAATACGCGAAGTGCACCATGTTGCACTTCTTATTGGCTTCGGTGCATCAGCCGTTAACCCTTACCTTGCGATGGAAAGTGCTGAAGATTTGGTTCGCCAAGGTGTCATTACAGGTGTGACTCCTGAGAAGGCAGTCGCAAACCTAATCAAATCACTTGGCAAAGGAGTTCTCAAGGTGATGTCGAAGATGGGTATCTCAACCATCGCGTCTTATCACGGAGCTCAAGTTTTTGAAGCAATTGGTCTTTCATCTGCAGTAGTGGATGAATACTTTACTGGCCTTACATCTCGCTTAGGGGGAGTATCACTTGATACTTTAGCGCAGGAAACTATCAAGCGCCACCATATTGCATATCCACCTGGAGGAGAAGTTCCAGGAACAAAGAAGCTTCCTATAGGTGGTGAGTATCAATGGCGCCGTGATGGTGAGCCACACCTTTTTAATCCTGAGACTGTCTTTAAACTTCAGCACGCTACACGCAATAAGCGTTATGACATCTTTAAGCAGTACACATCTTTAGTCGATAACCAGTCAAAAAATTTGATGACCCTTCGCGGACTCTTCACATTTAAAGAAGGTATACGCCCAGCTATCTCTGTAGATGAAGTAGAGAGTGCGTCATCAATTATTAAACGCTTTGCAACCGGCGCTATGTCTTACGGTTCAATTTCTAGCGAAGCTCATGAAACTTTGGCGATTGCAATGAATCGTATTGGTGGCAAATCAAATACTGGTGAGGGCGGGGAAGATCCTGCTCGCTACACAGTAATGCCAAATGGTGACTCAAAGCGCTCATCTATTAAACAAGTAGCTAGCGGACGATTTGGCGTGACAAGTGAGTATCTAGTGAACTCAGATGATATTCAGATTAAGATGGCCCAAGGAGCTAAGCCTGGTGAGGGTGGACAACTCCCTGGCAACAAGGTTTATCCATGGATTGCCCAAGTTCGTTATTCAACACCTGGAGTTGGGCTTATTTCTCCTCCACCTCATCATGATATTTACTCTATTGAAGATTTAGCGCAGCTCATTCATGATTTAAAGAATGCTAATAAGAATGCACGCGTTCATGTCAAGCTTGTCGCAGAAGTTGGTGTTGGAACAGTTGCAGCAGGTGTTTCAAAGGCACACGCCGATGTTGTCTTGATTTCAGGACATGATGGGGGAACTGGTGCTTCACCACTCACATCACTTAAGCATGCAGGTGCGCCATGGGAGTTAGGTCTTGCTGAAACACAGCAGACCCTTATGCTCAATGGGCTTCGTGATCGCATTGTTGTACAAGTTGATGGACAGATGAAGACTGGCCGCGATGTCGTTATTGCCGCATTACTTGGAGCAGAAGAATTTGGTTTTGCTACCGCGCCGCTTGTTGTCTCAGGTTGCGTCATGATGCGCGTATGTCATCTAGACACTTGCCCTGTTGGTGTTGCAACACAGAATCCAGAACTGCGTAAACGGTTCTCAGGTAAGCCAGAGTTTGTTGAGACCTTCTTTGAATATATTGCTGAGGAAGTTCGCGAATGGCTTGCAAAACTTGGTTTTAAAACTATTGAAGAAGCGGTCGGCCAAGTAGAAATACTTGAGACTAAAGATGCTGTTGACCACTGGAAGGCAAGTGGCTTGGATCTTGCACCACTTCTTAAGGCACCTTTACTTACCGGAGAGCGCAAGAACACTGATGTTCAAAATCACGGTCTTGATGCCGCTCTTGATAATAAGTTGATCGAACTTTCGGCTGCTGCTCTGGCAAAGGGGGAGCCTGTTCGCCTTGAAATTCCCGTGCGAAATGTCAACCGCACTGTTGGAACAATGCTTGGGGCGGAGATCACTCGCAAGTATGGTGGTGCAGGTTTACCAGAGAACACGATTGATATCTCATTTCATGGTTCAGCTGGTCAGTCACTCGGTGCCTTTATTCCAAAAGGTTTAACGCTGCGTCTTTATGGTGATGCTAATGACTATGTTGGTAAAGGATTATCTGGTGGACGTGTAATTGTTCGCCCAGATGAGAAAGCAACGTTTGAATCGCAAAAGAATGTCATTGCAGGAAATGTCATTGGTTATGGCTCAACAAGTGGTGAGATTTTTATCCGTGGTGTTGTTGGAGAACGTTTCTGTGTTCGAAACTCTGGCGCTATCGCTATCGTAGAAGGAGTCGGCGACCATGGTTGTGAATATATGACCGGAGGTGTTGCAATTATCCTTGGCTCTATTGGACGTAACTTTGGCGCAGGAATGTCAGGTGGAGTTGCATTTGTTCTTGATTTAGATCCCCGCCTTGTTAACCCTGAAATGGTTGATGTATTAGAGATGACGGAAACTAGATCAACACAAGTAAATGAGATTATTTCTAAATTCCATGCAGAGACGGGATCTGTAATTGCGCATGAACTTATTTCTGATTGGAAGAAACAATCCAAGCGAATTTTAATGGTTATGCCTAGAGATTATGCCAAGGTGCTTGCAGCAATGGAGAGAGCGGAACGCGAAGGAACAAATGTCGATGAGGCAGTAATGGAGGCAACACGTGGCTGATCCAAAAGGTTTTCTTACGACAGAGCGTCAAACACCAACTCGTCGCCCAGTTAATGTTCGCATTAAAGACTGGAAAGAAGTTTATGAAGAGCAAGAGTTTGGTGCGCTTCAGAAGCAAGCTGGTCGTTGCATGGATTGTGGAATTCCCTTTTGTCATCAAGGCTGCCCACTAGGAAATCTCATCCCCGAGTGGAATGACTTGATTTGGCGTGGGGAGCGATCAGAGGCAATCGACCGCTTGCATGCAACAAATAACTTTCCTGAGTTCACAGGGCGTTTATGTCCTGCGCCATGTGAAACAGCATGTGTCGTTGCTATTAACGCCGATGCAGTCACAATTAAGCAAGTGGAGCTACGGACAATTGAAGAGGCCTTTGGTAATGGTTTAGTAAAGCCGCTTCCACCAGATCGACTTACTGGCAAAACTGTTGCTGTTATTGGTTCTGGACCTGCTGGCCTTGCTGCCGCTCAACAACTTACTCGTGCAGGACACACTGTTGCAGTCTATGAGCGCGCACCGCGCATTGGTGGATTGCTACGTTATGGAATTCCAGAATTTAAAATGGAGAAATCAATTGTTGATCGCCGTATTATTCAAATGGAAGCTGAAGGAACTCGCTTTCGAGCAGGCGTGAATGTTGGCGTGGATATAACAGGTGATGAATTGCGCTCTAAATATGATGCCGTTGTTCTTGCCGTCGGTGCCACAAACTGGCGCGATATCAATGTTCCAGGGCGTGAGTTCAAAGGGATTTATCAAGCAATGGAATATTTGCCATGGGGCAATAAGCAAGGCCTTGGTGAGCTGACGGGGGAGCCTCCAATTAACGCTGCAGGCAAAAATGTCATCATCCTTGGAGGTGGAGATACAGGAGCAGATTGTTTGGGTACTGCAATTCGTCAGGGAGCTGCGAGTATTACACAGCTTGAAATTATGCCTAGGCCAACAGAGGAACGCCCATCTAATCAGCCTTGGCCGACGTACCCAATGATCTATCGAGTTAGTAGCGCCCATGAAGAAGCTGGAGAGCGTCTCTATGCACTTTCTACAGAAGAATTCTTAGGTGATAAAGATGGAAACTTGCGTGCAATTAAGATTGTTGAAACAGAGTTTGTTAACGGAAAATTTGGAAAAGTAGAAGGTAGCGAAAAAGAAATACCTGCAGATTTAGTCTTTCTTGCCATGGGGTTCCTTGGGCCCGAGAAGAATGAATTAATTACTCAACTTGAAGTTGATCTTGATGAGCGAAGTAATATCAAGCGTGATGAAAAGTTTGCAACATCTGTTGAAGGTGTATATGTATGCGGTGATGCTGGACGTGGTCAATCATTAATCGTATGGGCGATTGCTGAAGGTAGAAGTGCAGCAGCAGCAGTTGACGAATACTTGGCAGGGGAAACACAGTTGCCATCACCAATCGAACCCACTTCACGTTCACTCACTGTTTAACGACTATCTGAATTAGCAGATAGACTGAGCCACATGCGTAGAGCAAAAATTGTTTGCACGATGGGCCCTGCTGTTGAGTCCCCAGAGAAAGTCAGTGAACTTATTCAAGCTGGTATGAATATGGCCAGACTTAATCTCTCGCATGGTGGGTATGACGAGCATCAAAGTCGCCTAAATAGTGTTAGAGCAGCAGCAGCGAAAGCAGGAAAACCTGTTGCAATTTTGGTAGATCTTCAAGGACCAAAGATTCGCCTTGCTCGCTTTAAAAATGGACCTCATGAATTAGCTCGTGGGGACATATTCACAATTACAACGGATGAAGTTGAAGGAACCAAAGAGATTTGCGGAACAACTTATAAAGGTCTTCCAAGTGACTGTAAGCCAGGAGATCGCATCCTGATCGATGATGGAAAAGTTTCAGTAGAGGTTGTTGAAATAAAAGGAAATAGCGTGGTCACAAAGGTGACCCAACCGGGTTTCGTGAGTAACAACAAAGGAATCAACTTGCCCGGTATTGCCGTTTCAGTCCCGGCATTATCTGAAAAGGATATAGATGATTTGCGCTGGGGACTTCGCGCAGGTGCAGATTTTATTGCGCTTTCATTCGTGCGAAGCGCAGCAGATATCAAAGACGTTCATAAGATTATGGAAGAAGAAGGAATTAGACGGCCTGTTATCGCCAAGATCGAAAAGCCACAAGCTGTAGATAATCTTGAAGAGATTCTTGATGCATTTGACGGGATCATGGTCGCACGCGGTGACCTTGGTGTTGAAATGCCAATTGAAGAAGTCCCTATTGTTCAAAAGCGCTGTATTACTCTTGCAAGAGCTGCTGCTAAGCCAGTGATTGTGGCGACACAGATGCTTGATTCAATGATTACGAACTCATCGCCTACCCGTGCTGAGGCAACTGACTGCGCAAATGCTGTTTTAGATGGCGCCGATGCGCTTATGCTTTCAGGAGAGACAAGCATTGGGGCATTTGCAATTGAAGCAGTAGCAACAATGAGCCGCATCATTGAGCGCACTGAAGAAGCAATGCTTGATCAAATCCCACCCCTTCGTCACGTTCCAAATACAAAAGGTGGCGCAATCACTAAAGCTGCAACAGAAGTGGCAGGGGTAGTTGGAGCAAAGTATTTAGTTGCGTTCACCCAAAGTGGAGATTCTGCCCGCCGTATGTCCAGACTACGTTCAGCAATCCCAATTCTTGCACTAACCCCAGAAGTTGAGGTTTATAACCAACTTGCACTTTCTTGGGGTGTTGAATCACTTATCGCACCAACAGTGAAAGCAACTGATGAGATGGTGAAACAGGTTGATTCGATACTGATCGATTCTAAGAGAGTTACAAAAGGTGACCTCGTTGTGATTGTGGCAGGTTCTCCTCCTGGAATTCCTGGATCCACAAATGCTCTCCGTGTTCACAAAGTTGGGGATGCAATTGATGGCGCAGCCCCCGCTTATCGTAGCTAATTCTGCTTGCGCTTCACCGATTACCTCGGAATCCAAGCACACAGTTATAATTTCATGATCTAGTGTTGCTAGTTCACAAGAAAGCCTCGGTACTCCAACGGTAGAGAGGGCGGACTCAAAATCCGCACAGTGTCGGTTCAAATCCGACTCGAGGCACATGACAAATGCTCAAGTGACCCCAGGTGCACCTGTGAGAATTTTGGTTGCAGAAGATGAAGCGATCATTCGGCTTGACCTTGTCGAGATGCTTATTGAAGCTGGTTACGATGTTGTCGCCCAAGCGACTAATGGTGTTGAAGCAATTGCGCTAGCACAGGAACATAAACCTGATCTTGCAATCCTTGATGTGAAGATGCCAGAGCTCGATGGAATATCGGCAGCAGAGAAAATTATTGAAATTGCCCCCGTTCTTATGCTGACTGCATTTAGTCAAAAAGATCTTGTTGAGCGCGCACGCGATGCAGGAGCAATGGCATATGTTGTAAAACCATTTAGTATTTCTGATTTAGTTCCAGCAATCGAAATTGCCGTAAGTCGTCACCGCCAACTTGTTGCATTACAACAAGAAGTTGAGAATTTACATGAACGACTTGAGACACGTAAAATTATTGATCGTGCAAAAGGAATTCTTATGGGAACACTTAAACTCTCAGAGCCTGAAGCATTTAGTTGGATTCAGCACACCGCAATGGACCGCCGCATGTCGATGAAAGATGTCGCTTTGGCTGTTATCTCACCTGACGCTGTGCCTGATTCACCCAACCGCTAGTCATTCGACCCTTGCCCAACTATTACCAATTTGTAACATATTTTCTACCGTTTACGCTCAATAACTATAGACAATAGGTTGAATTATCCAAACCCATGCGGCTAACCTTGCACATCCCCGTTTTGGGGTAGTTATGTAATGACGCGTTTTACGTAACTAATATCGAAAGGTACATATGAAGCTCACATCAAAAAAGGCTATTGGAGCTATTGCGGTTGTAATTGTTGCAATAGTTGCAGTTTCACTAGTTGCGACTAAGGGAACAAGCTACTCTTACTATATTGCATATCAAGGCCCACTCACTGGTGATAACAAGCAGACCGGACTAGATGAGATTGCAGGTGTTAAGTATGCACTTGCTAAGTACAACGAAGCACATCCAAAAGCACAGATCGGGTTGAAACAAGTTGACGATCAAGGTTCTGGAACCGGTGCATCTGTTGTTGCTCCAGGAACTGCTAAAGATAAGTCAATCATTGCAATTGTTGGACCCGCATTTTCAGGTGCCTCGATTGCGTCATTCCCTTATTACCGTGCAGCTGCCTTACCTATGATTTCACCATCTGCAACCAAAGTAACTTTGACGGATCCAGCAGTGAAATCAGATTTCGGTGGCCCTTACTTCCACCGCATCCCATCAAAGGACGATAAACAAGGTCCATCACTTGCACACCTTGCAATAAAAGGCATAAAGAGCCCAGTTGTTTATTCAGTTAATGACCAATCATCTTATGGTGTTGGTTTAGATGGATTCGTTCAATCTACTCTCAAGGCTACCCCAGGAGTAAAGGTTGCAGGCGATGACACTGTAGACGGAGCAAATACGACTCTTGACTTCTCAGCAACGATCTCAAAGATCAAAGCTGGCAACGCTAACGTAGTTATCTACTCTGGTTATTACGCACAAGCCGCAGGTTTTGTGAAGCAACTTCGTAATGCTGGGTATAAGGGTGTATTTGCTTCTGGTGACGGAACATATGACCCTGGCTTCATCACAGACGCTGGAACAGCAGCTGAAGGTGCTCTTCTTACTGCCTCCTCAGCAGTGTTCCAAGATGCGGGTGCGACAATCACTGCTGACTTTACAAAGGTGATAGGTAGTGCTCCTGGAACTTATGCTGTAGAAGATTACGATGCGACAAATATTCTTTTGAATTGCATTGATCAAGGCAGTACAACACGCGATGCAATCCAGACATGCATCAACAAGGGATCGTTCAAGGGCCTAATGGGCAATACGATCAGTTTTGATGCAAATGGCGATGTAGCCGGTACCGGCTTCATTAACAGCTTCGTTGTTACAGGCGGGGCTATCAAGTCGACTGGACAGATCAAGTAACTGTCGGGAGCATCAATTCGAAATAAATGATCAGGAAAGGATCCTTTGCGATAGCGCAGGGGGTCCTTTCTCATGTAAGTTCCAACCATTGTTTGTCTTGATTTAGATTCTAGAAATTCTAGGAGGTAGTTTGTGCATACGCTCATAAGCCAATTCTGGCAGTTGACCTTTTCTGGGGCGGTGCAGGGCTTTATCTATGTACTGATCTCACTCGGTTACACCATGGTTTACGGCGTTCTTCGCATGATCAACTTTGCCAACTCTGAGATATTTATGGTCGGTACATTCGCAACTGTGGTCATTACTCGGGATCTTCTTGGGCATCCTGCAAATGGTCCGGATCTTCATGGTGCGACTTTGATCTTTACCATGTTGTTATGCTTACTCGGTTCAATGTTGGTATCCGGGCTTGTGGCCATGTTGGTTGAATTGCTTGCATACCGAAGGCTTCGTTCCCTTGGAACTAACCGACTTGCACCACTTATCTCCGCGATCGGTATGTCTATTATTCTAAGTGAGTCTGTCTCTCTCTTGACTGAAGGACGCGCAGTACCAGATCCTGAGGTACTGCATAAGAGCTCGTTAGCCACGATTTTAGGTGCGAACATTCGAATCGATCAACTTTTGGTTGTAATTGTTGCTCCGATTATGTTTTTTTCCTTACAACGTTTTGTGAACCACACACGTTTAGGTAAAGGAATTCGTGCTGTATCGATGAATGAAGAGACAGCTAAGTTAATGGGAATCAATATCAATCGAGTAATCTCTATTACATTTCTCATCGGAGGACTCATGACTGGTGCCTCAGCATTCTTCTTTGAGACTGTTTATGAAGCTACAAAATTCAACATTGGGTTTAATATTGGTATTGCGGCATTTACAGCCGCAGTTCTAGGTGGAATCGGAAACATCCGAGGCGCATTTGTAGGCGGACTCGCGCTTGGTTTACTTGAAACTTATGCCTCAGCTGTTCTTGGTTCACAATGGAAGGCGATTACGGTATTCATTGTTTTGATTGTTGTCTTGCTCTTCAGGCCAAATGGGTTGTTCGGCGAAGCCGTTCAGCAGACGAGGGTGTGATGTAGAAATGAGTAATCTACGAGATCAAGGTGCCGAATTTTGGGCAAAATGGGATCGACCACGTCGAGTGACTTTTGTGATTGCCTCGATAGCCGTTGCTGCTTCACTGCCTTTCGCAGGTAATTTCTCCATTACAAATATTCTAAATACTCCAATCAGCTCTTATCAAGATGTATTGGTTTACCCAGTTGGCATGTTCGTCTTGATGGCTCTGGGTCTGAATATTGTTGTCGGCAAAAGCGGAATGCTCGACCTCGGGTATGTTGCATTCTTTGCAATTGGTGCTTACTCGATGGCGATCCTTGGAACTCATACCCACCTAAATATGTGGGAGATATTTCCAATCGGCATTGCACTGGCGATGTTTGCGGGGGTACTTCTCGGAATTCCTACGCTGCGTTTACGTGGTGATTACCTCGCAATTGTGACCATGGGCTTTGGTGAAATCGTTCGCATAACTGCCCTTAATACGCAAAAAATTGGTGGGCCGAATGGAATTGCAAATATTCCCAGCCCTCCTAGTCTCTTTGGTTTGAAATTTAATATTTCTCATCCAAATTCTTTTTTCTGGGTTGTACTTGTTCTTATTCTTTTAACAATTTGGATGATTCGTCGCCTCTCTATACGTCGACCAGGCCGAGCGTGGGAAGCGATTCGACAAGATGAAGATGCTGCCGAACTTATGGGAGTACCTACCCTCAAATATAAGATCTGGTCATTCGTTCTTGGCGCTGGCGTTGGTGGAGCAGCTGGCGTTGTGTATGCATCGAAGGCAATCTTCATCTCACCAGATGCATTTACCTTCAATATTTCGGTTTTAATTCTTTCCTGTGTAGTTTTTGGTGGAATTGGAAATATTTGGGGAGTTGTTCTTGGGGGAGTCTTCTTGGCTTATCTTCCAGAACGTATCCGTTTCATCTCAAATGCGCGCCAGTTAGTCTTTGGAATCGTGTTGGTATTAGTAATGAATTTCCGTCCTGACGGGATTCTCCCACGCAAGAAGCGCGAAAAAGCACTTCTGACAAAGGATGATTTAGGAGGAAAAAATGACTGAAAAGATCCTCGAGCTTAAGAACCTTACAAAGAATTTTGGTGGCGTTGTTGCACTTAATGATGTAAATCTTCACGTCAATAAGCAAGAGATTCTTGCCTTGATTGGCCCAAACGGAGCTGGTAAGACCACTGTTTTTAACATGATCACAGGTGTTTACCAACCAACATCTGGTGAAATCATTTTTAATAATAAATCAATTGTAGGTAAAAAGAGATTTGAAATCACTAAAGGTGGCATCGCCAGGACCTTTCAAAATATTCGCCTGTGGGGTGACATGACAGCTTTAGAAAATGTTCTTACCGCAACAGACGTTCATAGTAAATCAGGCTTAGTTGGCTCACTTTTTGGCTCCATTCGCTCGAGGAAGACAGAGAAAGAAGCAACTGTAAAAGCTCACGAGATACTTGAGTTTATTGGAATTGATGAATACGGAGATAGGCTCGCAAAGAACTTGCCATATGGCGTGCAGCGCCGACTCGAAATAGCGAGAGCAATGGGCACAGGTGCAGAGCTTTTGTTACTTGATGAGCCTGCAGCTGGTTTTAACCCTGCAGAAAAAGTTGAGTTGGGAAATACTATTAAAAAAATTCGAGATGCTGGCTACACCGTACTTCTCATCGAACACGACATGTCTTTGATTATGGGAATCTCAGATAGGGTTGCTGTTTTAGATTTCGGAGTAAAAATTGCTGATGATCTTCCATCAGTTGTTCAGAATGACTCTAAGGTTATCGAAGCATATTTAGGAGTGCCTACAGATGCGTCTTGAAATTAAAGATCTTCACGTTTTTTATGGCAAAATTGAAGCAATTAAAGGTATTAGCGTTGTCGTTAATCAAGGTGAAATCGTCACACTTATTGGCGCTAATGGTGCCGGTAAGACGACGACTCTTAAAACTGTTTCTGGTTTACGCCCTGTTTCATTAGGACAGATTCTTTTTGATGGGCAGGATATTTCTCATATGTCACCACATGAGCGTGTTGAAATTGGAATTTCTCAAGCACCAGAAGGCCGCGGAATTTTCCCTGGTATGACAGTAGGGGAGAATTTAGAAATAGGTAAATATTTCCGCAAAAACCGTGATAGCGAAATGAAAGAAGATCTTGAAAAAGTATTTCATCTTTTCCCTCGTTTGAAAGAAAGACTCAAGCAAGCAGGAGGAACGCTTTCGGGTGGCGAACAACAGATGCTTGCCATTGGACGCGCACTGATGGCTCGTCCGAAGGTTCTTTTGCTAGATGAACCTTCAATGGGACTTGCCCCAATGATGATTCAAAATATCTTTAATATCATTACTGAGATCAATAAAACAGGAACAACAATTCTTCTCGTAGAGCAAAATGCTCAGCAAGCTCTACAGCGCGCTAATCGTGCATATGTACTAGAGACTGGAAAAGTTGTTAAAGAAGCAAAGGCAAGTGACTTGCTCAATGATCCTGCGGTTCGCGCCGCATATCTTGGAACTGGTGCTGCCTAACACTAAGTAGGAATTTTTTCCTACATTAATTTTGAAATAATCTCTGCAAGTTCTCTTGGAGCGCTCAAGAATGGCGAATGATCGCTATCCATCCTTACCTGCAGACTTGCACGTGCCGACATTGCTTCCTGCGCAAACAGAGGTATCGCATTATCTTGCTCGCAAATGATATAGGTAGAGGGAATGTCTTTCCAGGCTACCTGTGTGATTGCTTGATTAAATGATGGCAAGCTTTGGGTACGCAACATTGCAGTCGCTTCAGATGCAATCTCAGTGGAACATTTATTATAGAAAATATTATCAGGAGTATTTGCAGTTAGCCGGGACTTATCGGCAGATACATTCCACCATGCTGGATCCACGCTGCCGCATGCAGCATACAAAGTCTCACCCTTATCTAGCATGAAGGCAGTTAGATATATCAAACGATTAACTTTTTTGGATCCTGCAGCACCTTGTGTGATAACAAGCCCGCCATAGGAGTGTCCTAGAACAACACAATTTCCATCTACTTCTTCAATCGCCAAGCGAACAATTTCTGCATCTGCGTACATATCACCTAGTTGCGCATTTAGAGAACCAACGCTAGACAACTCAACAGTTTTACTTGAGATACCAATTTTATCTAACTCTTTTTGTAAGCGAGCAAAACCTGCACCGTTGTGCCAAGCGCCGTGGACAAGTATTAAAGTGGGCTTCACTATTTTTCCTCCAAAATCAGGCTAGTGATTCGTGCGCTGCATGAGCGCTCACCTTTTTCATTTGTTATTGCAATGTCATAAGTGGCAAGTGTTCGCCCGAGTGAGACTGGTGTTGCAACACCGGTGATCTTGCCGCTAACTGCTGCTTTATGATGTGTCACGTTAATGTCGACGCCGACAGTCATTTTTCCTGGTCCTGCATGGAGCCATGCACCGATTGATCCAAGTAATTCAGCTAATACGCAGTTGGCGCCGCCGTGGAGTCTTCCAAATGCTTGAGTATTACCTTCAACGGGCATCGTCCCCACTATTCGCTCCGGGGTTGCTTCTAGTATCTCAATACCCATCTTATTATTTAGGGCACCTAAACCACGCTCTTGGAGTAATTTCATGTAATCAGTCATACCCAGATCTTAACCTTGGAAGGTGCCCCTCACCATAGAATCACCTCGATGAAACGCATATTGCTCATTGATGGCCACTCGATGGCATATCGG
>CAIUHY010000049.1 GCA_903899145.1 uncultured Actinomycetes bacterium | reverse complement strand
GCCAATTGTTATTGAAGACAGGCCAGGGCAGCTTGCTGAAATATTTGATGCATGTGCACAGGTGAAAGTTAACGTTGAAGATATTGCCATCGAGCACACTCCAGGACAGGAGAGTGGTTTAGTGAATTTAGCCCTCTCGCGCGAGGATGCTTCAAAACTCTATGAGCAACTGCTCAAAAACAACTGGAAAGTTCATCTTCCTCGCGAATCGATTGGGTAGTCCTCAATAGAGCGTTAAGGTTCTCTTATGTCGACCGTCGTAATAGCAATTGATGGTCCTAGCGGGTCAGGAAAATCAAGTACAGCCCGAGCTATAGCTCAAAGAGCTAATTGGAAATATCTGGATACAGGCGCTTTATATAGAGCAATCACATGGCTTGCGCTACAAGAAAACATTACTGATCCTGCACTTATTATTGCTGCCCTAGAAAAGAGACCTATAAGTTTTAATAGCGATCCAATTGAACCAAGAATTTTTGTGGGTGAAACTGATGTAACGGCCGATATTCGCTCTGCTCGTGTAACAGATCAAGTTTCAATTTATTCCGCCATTCCAGAACTAAGAGCATTTTTGCTAGATATTCAACATCAAATTATTTCGAACGCACCTCATGGAATTGTGGTTGAGGGTAGGGATATCGGCACAGTAGTTGTTCCTGATGCGCAGTTGAAGATTTTTTTATATGCAGATCTTGAACAAAGAGCACTACGCCGGGAACGTGAGATTGCAGAAGATATCTCTGCATCTGATGTCGCACAATCACTAGTTAATAGAGATGAAATAGATTCAACAAGAAAAATTTCCCCACTAAAGATGGCAGATGATGCGTTAGAGATTGATTCAACTGCCTTAGATCTCCCAGAAGTTGTTGAAGTAATTTGGCAGTGGGCTAAAAGTCGTAAGTTACTTGGACTCCCGAAGGTTGCAGTTATTGGACGACCAAACGTTGGTAAATCAACGCTTGTAAACCGCATTATTGGCCGCAGGGAAGCTATCGTTGAAGACACTCCGGGTGTTACTCGTGATCGCGTCAAATACGAGGCTGAATGGAATGGGCGCACATTCTTGTTGATTGATACCGGTGGCTGGGAAGTCAAACCAGAAGGTATTTCAGAGAAAATTACTGCTGGAGCAGAGCTTGCAATTGCAGAGTCAGATTTAGTCCTCTTTGTTGTTGATGCTCAGGTAGGAGCGCTCGATGAAGATGAATCTCTTTTAACCTTACTTCGTAAATCACTTAAGAAAGTAATACTTGTTGCCAATAAGGTCGATGGCACTAGCGAAGAAAACAACGCTCATGCACTGTGGAATTTAGGTTTGGGAGAGCCCCGCTTTCTCTCCGCGCTGCATGGAAGAGGCAGTGGAGACTTACTTGATCTACTTGTCAAGGAGTTGCCAGAAGTCGGCAGTGAGCCTATTGATGATGGCTACAGGAGAATTGCTCTACTTGGACGACCTAATGTCGGAAAATCTAGTTTGCTCAATGCTCTGGCTGGTGAGGCGCGAGTCTTAGTTGATGATGTCGCAGGAACAACAAGGGACCCAGTAGATGAACTCATTGAATTTGGTGGAACGACATGGCGGTTTATCGATACTGCGGGAATTCGAAAGAAAGCAAAGTTTGATAGCGGCACTGACTACTACGCAAGTTTGCGCACAGAAGCAGCACTTGAACGCGCCGAGGTTGCCGTCATAATCTTGGATGCATCCGCGCCTCTTACGGAGCAAGATCTAAGAATTATCACAATGGCCGAAGAGTCAGGCCGGGCGATGGTTTTAGTTATGAATAAATGGGATCTTATGGATGAAGAACGACAGATCCAGTTTGAAAAAGAGCTAGAGCGAAACCTGGAGCGATATCCATGGGCCCAGAGAGTGAATCTTTCGGCAAAAACTGGCTGGCATAGAGACCGCCTAGCACCCGCATTGCGGACCGCACTTGCAAGTTGGGAATATCGAGTCCCTACGAGCAAGCTCAACTCGTTCTTGGGCGCACTTGTATCAGCTACGCCACCACCTGTTAGAGGGGGCAAACAGCCAAAAATTCGCTTTGCCACACAGGCAAGCATTTCTCCTCCTAAATTTGTAGTCTTTGCAAGTGAATGGGTCGAGCCAAGTTATAGGCGCTTTATCGAACGTCGCCTTCGAGAAGAGTTTGGTTTCCAAGGCAGTCCGGTTGAAGTTGCGATCAAAGTGCGCGAGAAGGTAGAGCGTTCACGCAACGCATAGGGTTATATATGGAACTAAGCCGCAGAGAAGTTATCACACTTCCAAATCTACTGACCTTTATTAGGGCACTTGGAATCCCAGTCTTTCTCTGGTTATTACTTGCTGAAAACCTTCGCGGGTGGAGTTTTATAGTGATGGCAATTGGCGCCTGGAGTGATTACTTTGACGGAAAATTAGCACGGTGGCTTAACCAAGAATCGGAACTCGGAGCTATATTAGATCCTGCAATAGACCGCCTTTATATTGCTGCAACAGTTATTGCCTTAGCACTTAAACATTACATACCTTGGTGGTTGGTGGTTGTGCTTGCAGCAAGAGATCTGTGGATGTTGGCTATGCTACAAATTTATAGAGATAAGACAGGGCGCGTTTTCTCTGTGACCTTCTTAGGTAAAGCCGCTACTTTCAATCTGCTCTATGCCTTTCCATTCTTACTTTTAGCTAGTCATTCAGCATGGGGTCGGCTTGCCCATACTTTCGGGTGGAGCTTTGCGGTTTGGGGGATAGGCTTGTATCTTCTGACAGCTTTAAATTACTCTAGCCAAGCGTTTACGCAATCTAAGGAGTTACATGTCTAACATCCCTGTAGGCCTTCAATATTCAAAAGAACATGAATGGATCAAGGCTGAAGGTTTGAATTCTGCAATAGTTGGCATCACTGATTTCGCTCAAGCCGCTCTTGGTGACATTGTTTATGTTCAGATGCCAAAGGTTGGTCAGCAAGTCACAGCAGGATCAGTATGTGGGGAAGTTGAATCAACTAAGAGTGTTTCTGAAATTTTTTCACCGATATCCGGCAAAATAATTGCTGTTAACTCAGATTTGGAAAAATTACCAGAGCTTATTAACCAGGATCCGTACGGAGCAGGCTGGATTGCCCAGATCGAATTTTCTGCTCCACCAACAGACCTGCTTTCCGCCGAGGAATACGCACAAATTACGGGTTGATTTTGTCAGCAGGGATGAATAGTGTCAGCCTCTACTGTAGATCTAGATCATTTGGAGGCACACATGAGTGAAGCTCAAAGTCCTCAAGATCCACAGAACCCTGAACTTACTTCAACCATTCATCTTTCAGCCCTTAGGTCCGTTCCCCGGCCAAGGCCATTAGAAGAAATATTTGAGTTACTTTCAACTCAAGAGCGCGAAGTAGTCAGCCAACTCCCAAGAAATTCAGCGATGTTGATCGTGATTGCGGGGCCTAATAAAGGCTCTCGCTTTCTTATTAATGATGTTGAAACAGTTCTCGGCCGTGACCCTGAAAGTGAAATTTTCTTGGACGACATAACTGTCTCAAGAAAGCACGCCAGGATATATCGCGTAGTAACTGGTGATTATGCAATAGCAGACCTAGGAAGCCTCAATGGTAGTTATGTGAATGGCACATCAGTAACCGATTCACGCTTAACGGTTGGCGACGAAGTTCAGATTGGCAAATTTCGTCTTACTTATTTTACCGGGAAGGGCAACGCATGAGCGTTCCAGCACGCGCATATTTAAGCATCGGAGAAGTACTCGGAAAACTCCGATCTGAGTTTCCAGATATTACTATTTCAAAGATTCGGTTTTTAGAGTCAGAAGGTCTCATCGAACCTCAACGAACACCATCTGGATATCGCAAATTCACAGGAGGAGATCTTGAGCGCCTCCGTTATGTATTAGAAGCCCAGCGGGATCAGTACCTTCCTCTCCGTGTTATTAAAGAAAATCTTGATGCACTTGATCGCGGTTTACAGCCAGCATCAACACCTGGTGCAAGCCCAAAGCCCCGTATGGCAAGTATCGATGGTGAGCTCGCCCCAAGTCATTTTGCAGGGGAGAGTGATCTTCGTCTTTCACGCTCTGAATTACTTGAGTCATCAAATCTCAAGGAAGAGCAACTTTCTGAACTTGAATCATATGGATTGGTGGCTATTCGCGGTCGCTACTACGACGCAGATTCCCTCTCCATTTGTCGCACTGTTTCTGAGATTGCTGCATTTGGAATCGAAGCTCGCCATTTGCGATCCTTTAAGTCCGCCGCTGACCGCGAGGTTGGTCTAGTTGAGCAGGTAATTACACCGATCCTTAGGCAAAAAGGTTCTGATGCAAAAGCAAGAGCTGAAGAAGTTTCTAATGAACTCGCATCTCTATCAGTAAAGCTCCACGCAGCACTTGTCCGTGCTGGCCTGCACCGAGCTAAGTAGTTAATTCACATGAGCATTCCGGTTGAGGTTGTAGGTGTCCGTATTGAGATGCCCTCTAATCAACCAATTGTTTTGCTCAAGGAAGTTGATGGAATCAGATACTTACCGATCTGGGTCGGGTCAGTCGAAGCATCCGCCATCGCATTTGCTCAACAAAATCTAGAACCATCCCGTCCTTTGACACATGATCTTTTTAATTCAGTACTACAAATCTTGAATGCAAAAGTTGAAAGTGTTGAAATTACCGACCTGCGAGATGGTGTCTTCTTTGCTGAACTTCATTTGCATGGGGGAGTAACTATCTCTGCGCGCCCGAGTGATTCGATTGCGCTTGCGCTACGGGCATCAGCTCCCATCACAGCCAGTGCCGAGCTTTTCACCAAGGCCGGGATTGAGATACCTGACCAGGCAGATGATGAGGTAGAGAAATTCAGGGAGTTCCTCGATCAGATCAACCCAGATGATTTCGCTGGCTAGAAAGGCCTACTCCTCAAGCCTGAAGTAAAGGTTTAAGGTTTTTCGTGTCGGTCATTGCCCTTGGGTGAAGGTGGTCTTACCCTTAACCAATACTGAATCCCCTCAGTTTCCCCATAGAAGCGAGCAAAAATGTCTGACTTGCCTACCGCCAAGCCTGCAAATGAAATCGGCTACAGAGGCGCTACTGCATGTGTTGCTGCCGGAATCACTTACCGTCAATTGGATTACTGGGCACGCACTGAGTTGGTTGGTCCAAGTATTAAGAGTGCGACAGGTTCTGGCTCACAGCGTTTATATAGCTTCCGCGATATTTTGGTTCTAAAGATTGTTAAACGACTACTTGATACCGGGGTTTCACTCCAAAACATTCGTACAGCAGTAGAACACCTTCGTGGACGTGGGGTATCTGACCTAGAGAGCATGACTTTGATGAGTGATGGCTCATCCATCTATGAATGTACAAGTCCTGATGAAATTATTGACCTATTGCAAGGTGGCCAAGGAGTATTTGGTATCGCCATCAATAAAGTGTGGACTGAAGTCGAGGGTTCACTTGCCACACTTCAGGGTGAATCTGTGGCAGATGGCACATTGATTTCTAGCAGCAACGACGAACTTTCAGAGCGTAGAAAGCGCAAAGGCGCTTAAAACTCTTTATCCTTCCCTCGTAGGCATGTAAGTTCATAAGGACTTTCGCCAAGTAAGACCAAGGGGGAGTGGTGTCAATCAGAGACACGTTTGTCGATCGACATGTTGGACCAGATGAGCACGAGATTGCTCGCATGCTCAAAGACCTTGGTGCGAAATCATTAGAAGAATTAGTTGCGCAAATTGTTCCTGCCAATATTGTAATCTCTAAAAAACTCAGCGAACTAATACCTCAAGGGATTTCAGAAGTCCAAGCGATCGCAGAACTTAGGGTACTTGCAAGTAAAAATAAGGTTATGCGTTCATATATCGGAATGGGTTACTACGGAACAATTACACCACCTGTTGTTTTGCGTAATATTTTAGAGAACCCTGCTTGGTATACCGCTTACACTCCATACCAACCAGAGATTAGCCAAGGGCGGCTAGAGGCCATCTTCGCCTTTCAAACAGTTGTCTGCGATCTAACTGGTTTACCAATATCAAATGCATCAATGCTTGATGAAGCAACTAGCGCTGCCGAAGCAATGACACTTGCGCGGCGTGTTTGGAGTGGATTAGATGATGCATCGCTATTTATTGACACAGAGCTACACCCTCACATTAAAGCCGTAATACACACGCGCGCAAAACCACTAAAAATTTCAATCATTGAAGGCACCTTAGATGAATTACAGACCCTGTCTGCAGATATTTTTGGAGCAGTCCTCTCACATATTGCAACAACTGGGTCAGTAAAAGATCTTCAGTCTTCAATTGAATTCACGCACACAAAAGGAGCCCTCGCGATAGTTGCATGCGATCTCCTTGCGCTAACGCTTTATAACTCTCCTGGAGATCTTGGTGCGGATGTTGCAATCGGATCTGCGCAAAGATTTGGTGTGCCTATGGGTTTTGGGGGACCGCACGCAGGGTTTATGGCAGTTAAAGAAGGACTTGAACGATCACTTCCAGGAAGACTTGTTGGGCAAAGTATTGATACGCATGGAAATTTAGCTTTTAGACTTGCCCTTCAAACACGCGAGCAACATATCCGCAGAGATAAGGCCACCTCAAATATCTGCACAGCTCAAGTTTTGCTTGCT
>CAIUHY010000048.1 GCA_903899145.1 uncultured Actinomycetes bacterium | reverse complement strand
TGTGCCTTCAAAATTTTTAAGAATGGGAATGAGTGCATGAGCAAGATCATCAAAGTCTTTCTTTGTATCTACCAGAGTTGCAAGAAAGACGATTGTGTCATTATCTGCCATCTCAACACGGATACTCTTAGCTATGAGTGCGTTTTCAATAGCAACTCCTGTTGTTCCAAGCTGATTAGCACGCAGGACAATCTTTGTGGGATCAAATCGATCAGTAGGGAAATCAGAAGCATTAAGGAATATTGGCTGCGTGAAATTTGCTTGCACTTCACGCTTAAAGTTATTCACCTGTGCAAGAAGGTTTCCTAGTAACTCTTCCCCGCGAGTTGCTAATAAACCCCTACAACCATCTATAGATGCCAGTGGGGCGCCGGCAGGTGAGGTTGTATGAGTTGTTTCAAATGATTGTTCGATGCGCGCAAGGTTTAAGTATTTTCCTTGTGCAAGAAGGAGCGCTGATGCGCTGTAACCAGGTAGCGCTTTATGTGTGCTTGTAATAAGTGCATCTGCGCCAAACTGCAAGCAATGCTTTGGAATATCTTTATTAAATCCAAAGTGTCCTCCCCACGCAGCATCAATAATGACAGGCACTGATTGGGCGTGGGCTGCGCTAATGAGCACGGGTAAATCAGAGAGCGTTCCTAGATAGCCAGGTTCTGTGAGCAAAACCGCGATTGGCTTCTCTTTCAGTGCACGTTCGATTTCAGCAATACCTATTCCAATAGGAAAACCAGTTGCTGCATCTATTTCTGGGCTCATCCAAATAGGTTCTAGGTCAGCAAGCACAAGTGCGGAAAGAATAGAGCGGTGCGCAGTTCGAGAGATTGCGACTTTATCTCCAGGCTTACCGAGCGCCAGCACTATTGCTTGGTTAGCGTGAGTAGAACCTCCGGTTGAAAATCTTGCGTACTGTGCGCCCCAAAGATCTGCAGCTAACTTCTCTGCCTTTTTTAAGACACCGTGTGTTAACTTAATTTCATCGAGGCCACCATAGAGTGGTGTATCCATATCTACTACAGCGCCCAAACCTTCATCGAGAAGAGTTGTTTTCTGTTTATGACCTGGGATAGTGAACGGTAAGCGGTGGTCTTCAAAGTAAGAGAGGTAGGCATCTAGAAGCGGGGCCGATGTTCTCAGGGGATTTGAAGATCCTGGGGCAGCTGGGGTCACTTAAGTAGCCTACAATTTTCCTATGACAACAACCACCGAGGTAACCCAAGAACGCCGCTTGGTCACTGCTATTCCAGGGCCATTATCAACTGCTGCTATGGCCCGTCGTAGCGATGCTGTTTCAGGTGGACTTGGTCTGACATTTCCTGTGGTTATTGAGCGTGCTCAGGATTCCATCCTTATTGATATCGACGGAAATCAGATTATTGATCTTGGTTCAGGCATTGGTGTTACAAGTGTTGGAAATGCAACATCACGAGTGGTGAGCCGTGTGATTGATCAAGTGCAGGCATTTACTCATACATGTTTCACAGTTGCTCCTTATATTAACTACATCGAAGTCTGTGAAGCACTCAATCGCCTTGCCCCAGGAACTCATAAGAAAAAGTCAATGCTTGTGAACTCAGGCGCCGAAGCTGTTGAAAATGCGGTCAAGATTGCTCGTTATTACACAAAGCGCCCAGCGATTGTTGTCTTTGAACATGCTTATCACGGCCGCACTAATCTGACTATGGCGCTGAATGCAAAGAACATGCCATATAAAGAAGGTTTCGGGCCTTTTGCTCCTGAGATTTATCGTATGCCGCTTCCTTATTCATTTCGCTGGATCGGTAACAAAGCAACGATCACAGAAGATGCGATTGAAATGATCACTCATAAGATTGAGAAAGAGATCGGCGCTCACAACGTCGCGGCGATACTCATTGAACCTATTCAAGGCGAAGGTGGATTTATTGTTCCTCCTAAAGGATTCCTTCCTGCACTTGCGCAGTACTCACGAGATAATGGAATCTTGTTTGTTGCAGATGAAGTTCAAACTGGTTTTTGTCGCACAGGACATATGTTTGCTGTAGAGGCAGAGAACGTTGTTCCAGACATTCTTATCACTGCAAAGGCACTAGCTGGTGGACTTCCGCTCGGTGGCGTAACGGGACGCGCTGAAATTATGGACTCTGTTCATATATCCGGTTTAGGTGGAACATTTGGGGGAAATCCCGTTGCATGCGCAGCAGCCCTTGGCGCAATTGAAACTATGGAGCAAGATAATCTTGCTGTACGAGCCCAGCACGTTGGCAAAGTATTAAGTGATGGACTTAAAGCACTTGCTGCTAAGTACTCTGTTATTGGTGAAGTTCGCGGCATGGGAGCGATGCAAGCAATCGAGCTTGTCGTTCCTGGATCAATCGAACCGAATAGCGATGCAACATCAAAGGTTTTGAAATACTGCACCGCAAACGGAGTATTTATTCTCTCTGCTGGAACATATAACAATGTGATTCGCTTCTTGCCACCACTTGTTATTACAGATGAACTTCTTGCTGATGCACTCGGTGTTCTAGACGCCGCTTTCGGGGCGCTCTAGCTATTACGCAGAAACAACTACTCAGTCTCAATGAGTAGGCACGTTTCACAATTTACTGACCCCCCATTAGAGTTGGGCAATGACCACAGGTGGCTTTACAAGTGAGCAGCTACTTCGTGAAGAAGAAGTCTTGGCTCTGCCATCACTTGAGTTAGCCGATGCAGTAGAAATCGGCGAGATTGCCATTGGCATTGCCCGCAAAGAGTCACTAGGAGTATCTGTTGAAGTACGCATCGGTGATTGGGTTGTCTTTCATACCGCTCTTCCTGGATCAAAACCAGAACAACCAGGCTGGATCATTCGCAAAGCACGTGTGATCGCAGCAAAAGGACATTCAACGTTATATGAACGCGTGAAGGCAGAAGAAGAAAATATTGATTGGCATGCGGTTAATAATTTACCTGAAGAGACGCATGCTATTCATGGTGGCGGTCTTCCGCTTATTGTTGCCGGCAAAGGATTGCAAGGTGCCCTACTTATCAGTGGTTTGCACCAAGTGGATGATCATCTACTTGCTGTTCGAGTCATCACAGAATTCTTAGCTCGCAAAGGTGAAAATGAATAAAACTGTATGGGTTGCTGGTGAAGCGCTCATCGATCTGATTCCATATAACGGAAGCAAACGAGCAATCGTTGGCGGAGGTCCCGCAAATACAGCTAAAGCACTTGCTCGCCTTAGAATTGATTCCTGTTTTATTGATGGAATTTCTAGCGATAATTACGGACAGATGATTAAAGATGAATTAACTCAAGATCACGTCAATCTCTCCTATGCTCATTTTTCAGATAAGCAGACTTGTGTAGCGGATGTTTCTTTAGATCGAGCAGGTGTTGCTTCATATATCTTCAGTATTGATGGGACAGCAACATTTGATTTTACCGATAGTTGGCTTCCCGATCCACAGAAGCAAAAGCCTGCAGTCCTGCAAATCGGGACTCTTGCAACAATTGTGGAGCCAGGAGCATCAGTTTTATTTGAGTGGGCAAAAAAAGTCGTCGAAGTTGCGCCACTTGTTTTTGATCCCAATATTCGCTCATCTGTATTGCCAGATCGCGGGGTCTATCAAGAAAAGATTGCTAAGTGGGTTTCTATCTCTGCTGTTATTAAAGTCTCCGAAGATGATCTCTCATGGCTCTATCCAGAGCAAGATCAAATCACAATTGCTCAGAAGTGGATTGCAGAGGGAAGTACTTTGGTCGTTATTACTAAGGGAAGTTATGGAATTATCGCAGTGACTAAGGATGATGTGGTTTCAGTTCCAGGTGTGAAGGTAGATGTTGTGGACACAGTGGGAGCAGGAGATACTGTTGGGGCAATTGTGGTTGAAGCGATTGTTGAGCGTGGACTCGCTGCGCTAACAGGGGATGTCTTGCGCCAAGTACTTATCAGGGCAACAAAGGCAGCAGCAATCACATGTTCACGCACTGGAGCTAATCCACCTTCTCTTGCTGAAATTATCTAATGCAGCATATTGACGGCGCAGAGATATCTGTCTCCATTGATTTAGATCAAGGCGCTCGTATTGCATCTCTTCAATGGCGTGATCTCCAATTTGCTCTTCCTTTTAGAGGGACGCCTTTATCTTGGGGTTGGTATGCGATGGCGCCGTGGGCAGGGCGCATTAATGATGGTTTGATTAAAGGTAAAGATGGAACCGAGTATTCACTTCCTACAACTTGGATGCCGCCTTTTGCTATTCACGGTTTTGGTTTTCACTCTTCTTGGCAAGAGACAGGTAAAGGACGAGCACGCTTAGAGCTTCCTTATCCCTATAACGGTGCGTATGTGGATCAAAGTATTGAGATATTAGATGACGCTGTTCGTTGGATTTTAGAATACGAACCAAATGGATGTGATCTTCCAGCCTGGCTTGGTTATCACCCATGGTTTCCTAGAGAGTTATCTAGAGGAGACGCCGCTGAAGTTGAATTCTCTGCAGG
>CAIUHY010000047.1 GCA_903899145.1 uncultured Actinomycetes bacterium | reverse complement strand
ATCGTCAATATTTATAATTGCATGATCTGCAAACTCAGATGTAAAGAGTTTTGCCTTTGTTTGGAAATAATTTTCCATATCTTTGTGGAAGTCCAAATGGTCTTGAGTTAAATTCGTAAATCCAACAACTTCAAACTTCGTGCCATCAATGCGGTGTTGAGCAATGCCGTGGCTACTTACCTCCATCGCTATATTCTTCACATGTCGCTCTGCCATTGCTGCGCCAATCATCTGAAGAGTGGTTGCCTCTGGGGTGGTAAACGAAACAGGGTATATCTCTCCCGCTAATGAAATTCCTACAGTCCCAATTAGTCCAGTTGTTCGCTCTGAAAGCCGCCAAATCTGATCAAGTAACGCAGTAGTTGTTGTCTTCCCATTTGTTCCGGTGACTCCTACTGCTGCAAACTTTCCAAAAGGATTACCGTAAAACCAAGCCGCCAAATCACCTGCTTGTAGACGGGGATTATCAACGATAAGTGTTGGTAACTTATTATTTACGAGTAAGGCGCCTTCGGCATCAGTTAAAACTGCGACTGCCCCAGCAGAAACTACAGAATCGATATATGTTGCCCCGTGATTCTTGTCGCCAGGCATGGCAATAAAAAGATCACCGCTTTGAATTTCCCGGGAACTATCACTCAGGCCTGTGATCAGAAGATCTAGCTCCTCGGTATCTAATCCAAGAAAGCGTGCACATTGGGCGAAGGTATGAGATTCGTTGTTAATTGGACGCAGTGTCTGCCTTGATCCAATGCTCATACTTATGCCTTCGTACCAGGCTTGACTACTGCCCTTGGTTTTCTTGCACTCAGTAGCGCTTGCTCAGTAAGTGGATAGACCGTATTAGATGTAACAACGGGTGGAATCTGTTTTGCCTGAAGTACAAAACTCATGACTTTCTTAAATACAGGCGCAGCAACCACTCCTCCAAAATGTTGTTTTGTTGGATTTTGAACAACCACACTCACAACATAACGAGGTGCATCAGCTGGTGCCATGCCAATAAATGATGCCGTATATCCACGATAGCAACCACAGGTGGGATCGCTGCGCATTGCCGTTCCAGTCTTTCCAGCAACTTTGTAACCAGGAATCTGAGCCGCAGGTGCTGTTCCTGCTTCCGAGACAACACCTTCAAGCATTGTACGAATCTTGCGTGCCGTATCAACGCTAACGACCTGAACTATTTGTGAGGGATCTGATGGAGTGTAGTGACCTGTGCTATCGATAATACCTGCGACAACATTTGGTGTGACTCGTACTCCATCATTAGCAATCGCAGAAAAAACATCCGTTGCCTGCATGGCAGTCACTGAATACCCCTGCCCAAAAGACATTGTTGGCGCCGAAGAATCAGACCAAGCGCTAACGGGGTGCAAAATACCCATAGATTCACCAGGCAAATTTGAACCTGTGCTTTGGCCAATACCAAATTTTCTTAAATAATCATAAAAAGTTTGATGAGAAATACTTTGTCCAATTTGGATTGCACCAATATTACTTGAGATTGCAAGTATGCCAGCTGTTGTTAGATGTTCTGTTACATGATTCACATCATCTTTAAATTGACGCCCTGCGACCTTATAAACATTTGGAATCGTATAAACAGTTTCAGGTGTTGTTTTTTTCTCTTCTAAAGCAGCAGCAACAGTAATAATTTTCCCAGTAGAACCAGGCTCATAAACATCTTGTATAGCGGGGTTGCGAATGTTATTCGGTGTTTCAGTTTTTGGTTGAGAGGGGTCAAAGGATGGGGCACTCGCTTGAGCAAGTACGGCTCCCGATTTTGGATCCATGACAATAACTGTTCCAGATGCAGCACCTGAACTCTTTACTGCTTCTGTAATAGCGTTCTGTGCGACCCATTGCACATCTCTATCAATGGTTAAGCGGATGTCACTCCCAGCCTTTGCTTGAGTAATAAATTGTTGTGAGCCTGGAATGATTGCTCCATCGCCATTCACATACTTATAGGAACCATTTTTACCAGCTAATTCACTTTGAAGGCTTGTCTCTAAACCTGCGGCGCCTATGCCACTTGCGTTCGTGAAGCCAATAAGAGAAGCAGCGAGCGAACCAGTTGGGTACTCACGTGTGAATGTATATTCCCTAAAAAAACCAACAATGCGCTTTGATAAACCACCGACAGTTTTAAGTACTGCGGAGTTATATTGAGAAAGGGAGTTCTGAAGGTTGTCCCATACAGCGGGAGGGGCAGCAGGGAGAATAATTTGGTACCGACGTACACCTGTTAAAAGTGTCGTCAACTGAGCTTCTGGCATGGATAGTACTGAAGCAAGTAGATGAGCGGTCTTTGCAGGATCAGTAATCATCGTTTGATCAACAACGATTCGGCTTGCGTTATCACTTCGCGCGAGTACGACACCATTAACATCTGTAATGGTTCCGCGGGGTGCGAGCATTACCGAAGAGGTCACCATCTCATTATTTGCCCTCTTTGTATATCCATCTGCCTGAACAGCTTGAACATCGACAAGGCGTAATCCAAAAATCATTAAAACTACAACAGCAACAACGATAAGTGCGTGAACTCGCTTGTGGAAAATATGAGGTGTAATCATGGCAATACCACCGATAGATCAATGAAATTTGTGCTTTGTTCTGGCTTCATCCCAAGTTTAGATGCGGTATGCGCTAATTGATTAGGCGATGAATATGTTGCTACTTGATTGAGAATAGAGTCTCTTTGGCTATTAATTGAGGCAAGTTGCAACTTCAGGTGTTCTGCTTTAAAGGCATCTGTAGTGAGGGATGTGTTAATCGCTAAGAGAGCGATGAGGCCAGATAAAAAGATTACTCCGATCATTGTGACAAATTTTCTATTGTCTACATGCTCTACATTTCTCACATCAAAATCTGGAACAAGGCGCAACGCTACCTTGACTAAAGATGTTTGACGAACATCTTTAGCTCGATCAGGAAGTGAACGTATTGCAATCTCAGCGATAGCCACTAGGCGGCCAGCCTTTCAACAGCACGCAACCGCATGGATTGCGCACGTGGATTCATCTGAATCTCAGATTCTGATGCGCTTTCACTGCCACGAATGACAAGTGAGTAATGAGCTGCGCTATTTGGCAGATCAACTGGCAAGCCTCGTGGTGTTCGAGAGGCCGTTGCTTCAGTAAAGGCTGCTTTAACTATTTTGTCCTCAAGTGACTGATAAGCCATAACTACTAAACGACCTTTAACATCAAGAGCATCAAGTGCGGCTGGAATTGCCCGCTCAAGTACTGCCAATTCTTGATTAACTTCGATACGCAGTGCTTGAAAGGTACGCTTCGCTGGATTTCCACCAGTGCGTCTTGCTGGAGCAGGAATACTTAATTTAACTAGCTCGGCTAAATCGGTTGTCGTATGTAGAGAAGAAGAGGCTCTTGCAGAAATAATATTGTCGGCAATTTTTTGAGCAAACTTCTCTTCACCATATGTGCGTAAAATATGAATCAAAGCTCCGCGGTCATAGGTATCTAAAATATGTTGTGCAGTGAGCTCTTGAGATTGATCCATCCTCATATCAAGTGGAGCGCTATGTGAATAAGCAAATCCCCTCTGCCCATCATCTAGCTGCATAGATGAGACACCGAGATCAAAGAGAATGCCTGCCACATGGCTCACGCCTTGCTCGGCTAGTATTTGCGGAATGTTGTCGTAAGTAGTTTGTGCGATTCTTAAATGGTCTAGATACTGCCTTACATTGCTTTTTGCTAATTCAATAGCATGAGCATCTCTATCAATTCCGATTACAGTGATAGTTGGAAATTTTGCAAGTAGTGCGCGCGTGTGACCACCAAGCCCAAGAGTTGCATCAATAACTATTGTGGATGAATGACTACTCAATGAATATTCAATTGCAGGGGTGAGTAACTCAATACAGCGCTCTAGCGCTACTGGAATATGTTCTTTGCCAGCTATTGCCATCTTCGCTCCCCTCTCTTCTATTTGTCTGTCTTACTTCTGTACTTTTTGCTGATTATGTTTTCTGTAGTTAGGTCACCGCCGACCGACGGATCTTGGGGGGAACGGCACCGGGGAAGTGGTGTCGTTGATGAAGTCGGCGATGGCCTAACTGCAGAAATTTTTAATGGTCTTTAGAACAGACCTGGCAACACCTCCGTTGAAACATCGGCAAATCCCTTTTCGCGATCTGCTAGATATGTATTCCACGAAGTGAAATCCCAAATTTCTAAACGGGTATTTGCGCCAATAACTACGCACTCTTTTTCAAGAGCTGCATACGTGCGCAAACCACTTGGAATAGTTACGCGACCTTGCTTATCTGGAACTTCATCGTGAGCTCCGGCAAACATCACGCGCATGTAGTCACGTGCTGCTTTTTCTGTCACTGGTGCCTGGCGAAGTCGCTCTGTAATTGCAGTGAATTCAGATGCAGGAAAGACGTATAAGCAACGCTCTTGGCCTTTTGTAATGACTAGACCATCAGCCAATTCATCTCTGAACCTGGCGGGCAGGATCAGGCGACCCTTCTCATCGAGCTTTGGCTCGTGGGTGCCCAGAAACATTTACTTCCCCCAGTTTCAACCACTTTTACGCTTAATTCCCCCGAATTAAGTCACAGACACCACTTTACTCCCTTTTTCTCCCTTTTCAACCACCTCTTTCCACTTCTTTGCACTTTTCTCCCTTTCACCCCGTGGATATGGCTAAATCTGTGGGTAGGCAAAAAAGGGCAATAAAAAAACCCCCGAAGGGGCCAAGAAATATAGAGCGAGCGCTATTTACTCATCATGAGGGGTTACTGGTCGCTGCGACGATCCCATCGATTCTCAAGGCGATCGCCCCACCGAGGTTTCACTTTCTTTTTGCCCCCACGGCCTGGTAGCGAAAAATTTGTCACCATCAAAAAAGCACCTGTGAGCGCAATAAGGAATCCAGCCAAGCTCACTAGAACTACCTTCGCAACTAGCCCACCGAAGAGAACGCTCATTCCAAAGAGAAGGGTTATTACTCCTGCGAGCACTCGGCTTGCCTGCTTTGTCCGCGCCTTACCTGTCAGTGTCGAAACAAGGCGTGGGTCATCCTGTTCGAAGGCAGCTTCCATCTCCGCAAGTAGCTTGCGTTCATGGTCTGAAAGAGGCATATCAATAGGATAGAGCATTTTCAGTAAGACGCGCTATCTGAATTACTCCTCGTCTTCACCCTGCATGGCATCTTCATCGTTTTTCCTCACAAGTCTGGCAGGGCGAACACTGCCTCTTCCAAAACGGGCGGTTGCAAGGTCGATTGCCTGAGTTGCTTGACGCCATCCACTCTCAGGTTCACCCAGCCGCAACTGAACAGGCGCTCCTTTTAGATCCACAAGGCTCTCAAAGCTAATTCCCACTAAGCGGATAGGTACCCTATCTAACTTGAGCCCCAGGTATAACTGTTTGGCAATCTCGTAGGACTCCTGAATCCCGTCTACTGCAATATCTAAAGTTTTTGAACGGGTAATTGTTTTGAAATCGGCAAAGCGAACTCTGATGGAAACTCTGTGGGCTGATAAGCCTCGCTCACGCATTCGAAGGCTTGCTTTCTCCGTCATCCGAAGTAGTTCTTTGAGTATGAGTTCTTCTTCATAGATATCTACCGAGAATGTTTCAACATTACTGATGCTTTTATCGGCCTCCTCAGGAATCACATCTCGATAATCTCTTCCCCATGCAAGTTCATAGAGCGATGAACCTGCAGCCTCACCCAAAACACGAATAAGTGTCTGCCTAGGTGTTGCAGCAATATCGGCAACTGTGCGAAGACCAAGTTTTAAGAGTTCTTCGTTTGTTTTAGGCCCTACTCCCCAGATTGCATTCACTGGCAATGGGTGCAAAAACTCTAAGACTTTATCGGGGTCTATCTCCAGCATTCCATTTGGTTTGCAGGCAGATGATGCAAGTTTTGCAACAAATTTTGTCGTGGCAATTCCTACAGAACATGTAATGCCTTGTTCTTTTTCTACAAGTGCACGGATCTTTGCCCCGATATCTTTGCCCGTGCCCAATAAGCGTTCTGAACCAGTGACATCAAGGAAGGCCTCATCTAGGGAAATCGGCTCAACAAGAGGGGTAAAGCGATTGAAAATCTCCATGATGTGCTCTGAAACTTCTGTATAACGGCCATGATCTGGAGGGATAAAAATTGCATGCGGAGCAAGACGCTTTGCGTGGCTCACAGGCATTGCAGAATGAATTCCATATTTGCGAGCTTCATAGTTTGCGGCGGCTACTACCCCACGGATTCCAGCGCCGACCACAACTGGCTTGCCTTTTAACGTCGGGTCATCTCGTTCCTCGACAGAGGCGAAGAAGGCATCCATGTCCACATGCAAAATCGTCGATACCTCATCAGCCGCGCCCATAGCCGCCTCCTTTTAACAATTAAGTTTCATAACTGTTCAGATTATCCATGAACAGTTATATGCCATTTAACTGACATCTACGGCAAACTAACTCCGTGAGTCTTGCCCACATCGTCCTCTCCCTTATCTTCGGGTCATTTGTGGGATCGGTGTTGGGTTTTGTCGGTGCAGGTGGCGCCATGATCACCGTTCCAATCCTTCTCTATGTTTTTCACTTCAACGCCCAGCAGGCAACTACTGCAGCACTCGCTGTTGTTTTTATGGCTGCCTTCTTCGGGCTCATCCCAAAGATAAGAAGTAAAGATGTCCTCTACCGCGAAGCACTTTCCATTTGGGCGATAGGTCTTGTAACAAATATTGGAGGAGCCCTTTTATCTAAAAATTTATCTGCTGGGGTTATCACCGGTGGATTTGCCATAGTTCTATTCATTGCAGGTGGATCGATGTTGCGTGGACCTGCAAAGATAAAACCAGAACAGAGAATGCCACTTGGCGCTCTGATTGCCACGTCATTGTTAATTGGTCTCATGACAGGGCTCTTTGGAATTGGCGGGGGCTTTCTTGCAATTCCTATCTTGGTTCTTTTTTATAATACCCCACAAAATAAGGCAGCAGGAACTTCTCTATTTATTATTACCATCAACTGCTTGACCTCATTTTTTGGGCACCAAAGTCAATGGGCGCAAGTCAAATGGGGTGTCCCTCTTGTTATTGGCTTTGCAGCAATCATTATCTCCGCTCTTGCTTCACATTACAGCTCCAGAGTGCCTACAGATTTACTTCGTAAATCTTTTGCTTATCTGCTCTTTGCACTTTCGATCTTCACAATTATTAAGACAGTACTTGCCAAATGACTCTCACCATTGTTTATTTCTTTGATGTGAAAAGGGCAGATATTTTCAAGGCAATTCGCCATATGCAAAGTGATCGAGGGCCACTTAAGCGCTACCCAGATGTTGAATTCTTTAAATTACTTGGAACGGGTACAGGTGAAACATTTACTCCAAGAGATGCCAACATGTACCGCTGGGGAATACTCGTCACTATAAATGAGTCAAAAGTCGATGAATTTGATAAGGGTTCAATAATTGCAGGATGGAGAAAGTTTGCTCAAAATGAAATGCGCTTAACACTCGCTCCAATTGCAGTGCATGGAACCTGGTCGGGTAAGCAGCCTTTTCATAGTGACCCAAATTTTCAATGGGATGGCCCAGTTGTTGCCATTACGAGGGCAAGTATTAAGTGGCGGAAGAATCTTTTATTTTGGCGCGCTACTCCCCCTGTTATTTTAAGTTTAAGAAAATCTCCTGGCCTTGAATTAGCGATTGGAATCGGTGAAGCGCCTATAGGACTTCAGGGAACTCTGTCGATCTGGAGCGATGCCGCAAGCATCCGCAACTTTGCCTATAAGGACCAGGCACATTCTGCGGTCATCTCAGAGACGGCAAAACAGGGGTGGTACAAGGATGAATTGTTTGCAAGATTCGCATTAATTCAAAAACGGGGCTCCATTTCTGAAGGTTTGTAAGGCACAATTAAGAAATGTCTATCCGCCAATACAGACCACGAAGTATCTCTGGACGTAGTGGTGCGCGTAGCCGAGATCTTTTCCTCTTAGTTTTAACTATTGCATCTATTGGTCTACAAATCACTTACCCCCTAGTCCACTATAAATTATTACAAGAAATAACAATTGCAACGGTTTATTGTTCTGCAATAACGATGCTTGTTCATTCTTACTTTTCCTATGGCTTTCGCTTTGCACTTACCATGGGCTCTGTCATATTAATTTATGCTTTTGTAGTTGAAGCAATTGGAGTGAAAACTGGTTGGCCTTTTGGAACTTATTCATACGATCAGACACTTGGAACTCAAATCTTTGGCGTGCCAGTCTTAGTTCCATTTGCTTGGATGATGCTCACATACCCTCTACTCATTGCTTCCCGCAGAGTTAGTAAAAATTGGGGATTTATATATGGTGGGATGGGTCTAGCAGCATGGGATCTTTTTCTTGATCCTCAAATGGTTTCTGCGGGAAGATGGACATGGAAAGTTGTTGGGCCCCATGTTCCTTATGCCCCTGCAATTCCATTATCAAACACTGCGGGTTGGTTATTTGCAGGAATGGGTTTGATGGCTCTTCTTCATAAGTGGCTACCGAGGGAAAAAAAGAAGAGTGGCTCAAACACTTCAATCCCTGATTTCTTCTTGGCATGGACCTTATTTTCTGGACTTGTTGGGAATGTTTTCTTCTTTCACAGACCAGGTGTCGGAGTATTTGGAGCTTTAATTTTTGGAGCAGTCTTAGTGCCCTATTTCTTTTCGATCGGCTTTGGCAGACCTGCTAATCTTTAATATGCCTTTTATCGCTCTCTTATGTGCGCTGGCATTACTAATGACGATCATCAATGCCCTGTCGGTGAGGGTAGTAAAGCCAAAAATTAAGGGTGAGATTCAAAGCGATGTTGCGATCTTACTGCCCATGCGCAATGAAGAAGGTAATGTGATTGCATCTCTATCAAGCGTTATTGAATCTCAAGGGATAGCTCATCGATCAATTAAAGTACTTGATGACCATTCCACAGATAAGACGGCTGTGCTTGCAAGAAGTTTGCCGGGAATTGAAGTTATTGCAGGAAAGGAACTAGCAGAAGGTTGGCTAGGTAAGAATTATGCTTGTCAGCAACTCGCAGAATCAACAACTGCTGAATATCTAGTATTCATTGACGCTGATGTTCGCCTCGCACCAACTGCTATCAACTCTGCCCTGACAAAAATGACTGAACTTCACTGGGATTTCATATCTCCCTACCCGAGACAAATCGCCGTGAGTTTTCTTGAAAGGCTCATGCAACCACTCCTGCAATGGTCATGGATCTCATCTGTTCCATTGCGTTTAGCAGAGAAACTACCTTTTAAATCTATGGTCATTGCAAATGGACAGTTCTTTATTGTGCGAAGATCTGCATACATTGCAGCAGGTGGCCACGCCGCTATCAAATCCGAAGTACTTGATGACCTTGAACTTGCTAGAGCGCTCCACAAACATAAGTTCACGGGAGGGGTTGCCGAAGCTAGCGCTGTATGTGAGTGCCGAATGTATGAGGCAGATCGTGATCTCATTGCCGGCTACACGAAATCGCTCTGGGCGGCTTTCGGTGGAATCTGGGGAAGTATTTTTGTAAGCGCTCTTCTCTTTATTACTGGCATTCTTCCATTCATCATTGCTCTGAGTGGAAATAAGTGGGCCTGGACTTGTTACCTACTTTTAACGCTTTCGCGCTTAGTAAGTGCTGGGCGCACTAGATCCACTTTCAGTACAGTCTTTTTGCACCCACTTTCCATGATTGCTCTCATTGCTTTGATCATAAAATCCTGGCAAGGAAAATCACGTGGAAATCTGCTGTGGCGAGGAAGAAACGTGTTGAACTCATGACAAAAATTATTGTCATTGGTGCTGGGGTTGGAGGAATGGTCAGTGCTGCTCGGTTAGCACGTGCCGGTCATGATGTTGAAATCTATGAAGCATCCGATCGGACTGGTGGTAAATGCAGAACCGAATGGATTGGCGATTATGCATTTGATACCGGCCCTTCCCTTCTCACGCTGCCTGCCGTCTATAAAGATTTCTTTATAAAAACAGGTGCAAGGCTAGAAAAGTCACTTACTTTAGAGCCGATTAATCCTGCTTTTAGTTATCACTTTGCAGATAAAACAGCGGTTGATTTTGTAAATCTAGATCTTCCTAAGACATGTGCGGCGATTGATAAAACATTCGGAAAGGCTGCTGGGGATGCTTGGCATTCGATTATGCAGCGAGCAGAAGTTATGTGGGATATATCTAGAGTTCCCTTTGTTCAATCTGAAATTCCAACGTTGACAGGTTTGCTCAAGCAAAAAGATTTACTTACTGGCATTAAAGAAATTGCCCCGTGGAAAACCCTTCGTAAAGTAGTTCAGGAATACACCAAAGATCCACATCTTCAAATGATTGTTGATCGCTATGCAACGTATTCTGGCTCAGACCCTCGCAGAGCGCCAGCAGCACTTCTAACGATTGCATTTGTGGAAGCCACATTCGGCGCATGGCATATCCAAGGAGGAATTGGAAAGCTCTCTGAGAGCTTAGAGGAGAGATGCCGTGAACTCGGCGTGAAAATCCATCTAAACCATTCGGTTAAAGAAATCAGAACCGAGTCTGGAAAAATAATAGGAATTGTCAATAATAGGAGTGAGTTCATCCCTGTATCTATTGTAGTTGCAAATGCTGATGCAGAAATTGTCTACAACCAGCTACTTGTCCCTTCGGTGAAAAATATAAAGCAAGAGCGAGCAAAGTTACGAAAATCCACAAAGTCTTTATCTGGCTTTAGTCTCTTGCTTGGTCTAGATAATTCAAAGTACCAAGGTGAATTGCCAAATCTCTCCCACCACAATGTCTACTTTCCCGAAGACTATGATGCCGAGTTTGATGAGATATTTGAAAAGAAAGTTCCGGTCAGTGACCCAACGATTTATATTTGCGCACCACGTGATTCCAATATGGTTAAGCGGAAAAATACTGAGAGTTGGTTTGTCTTAGTGAATGCCCCGCGCCACGAACCAGGCTCAGGATGGGACTGGAGCGGTGATTCATCATCTTACGCAAAGATGATCATTGCAAAGATGGATTCACTTGGCCTAGAAGTAAGTTCAAGGCTGGATGTGATGGAATATCGAACTCCTCTTGATTTGCAAAATAGCACTGGCGCTCCAGGTGGCTCTATTTATGGAACCTCAAGTAATGGTGCACGATCTGCATTTACGCGAGCAAAGAACCGCTCACCTATTCAAGGTTTATATTGCGTAGGAGGTTCAGCTCACCCAGGTGGAGGCTTACCACTTGTTGGAATAAGTGGTGAATTAGTTGCCGATGCGATTGGCAGCGCTTAGAAGTTTATAACTATGTCTCATCAGAGATAAAAAAGAAAATACTTGTATTACCAGCCAGATAATCGAAATAACTACTACACCATGGGCGTGGATAAGTTCTAAGCCAAGTGCAATTGCAAGTAGAGAAGCCCGAACAGGCCTTTCACAAATAGTAATAAGAGTAATCTGCCCAACTCCTAAGCCTGCAATCCGGGCCCGCAAATATTCTTGAGCGAAGGCACAAGCCCATGCCCCTGCAATGACCCAGGTGGGAGCACCGAGTGTGTAGAAAGTAAGCGCCCAAAAAAACTCTGCAACTCGATCAGCAACTGAATCAAAAACCGCTCCTAATTTCGACGCTTTCCCAGCGAGCATTGCAAGCGTTCCGTCGATAGCATCTAGAAGTATAGATATTGCCAATAAAACCAGAGCGTACTTGTGCGCAGCGCTTAACCATAGATAAATACTGGCAAGAACTCCGCCTGCTGTTAAAACATTAGGGTGTATTTTTGCTATTGCTAGCGGCTTGGTGAGTACAAATGAGACTATGAGCCATCCTTTAACAAATCCAGCAACTTTCACGTCGCCATGAAGAGATGACCAGATCTTAAAAAAATTTTCCCTCTTCACCGAAGTCCCACGTCCTTTATAATCTCAAGTGTTGCCTGAGCGCTATTCATTGAATAAAAATGAAGACCAGGGACCTCTGCAGTAATTAACTCTCTGCACAAAGATGTTGCGATCTCAATTCCTAATTCTCGGACAGCAGTTTCATTATCGGCAACTTCAGCAAATGCTTTCTCAATATGTTTTGGGATCGCCGCTCCACCCAATTGCGCAATCCTAGTTAACTGCTTCATACTTGTAACTGGTAAAATACCTGCAAACACATCAAGTTTTGAGTTTTTCTTTTTCAGCGAATCAACAAGTGAAATCCAAGCCTGTGCTTCAAAAAAGAATTGTGTTGTTGCAAAACTTGCGCCAAATGATTCTTTTTTCAACAGCACATCAATATCTTTTTCCAAATCTCCGTGTGATGCAGGGTGCCCATCTGGAAATGCAGCAACGCCAACTTTAAAATCCCCTCGCTTCATTGCTAGTTCGACTAATTGATCCGCGTGATCAAATCCGCCTGCAGTACTTACCCATGGTGAACTTGGACCACCTACTGGATCCCCACGGAGCGCCAAAATCGTTTGGATTCCCGCCTCTTGATATTGATCCAAAATCTCCTCTAACTCTCTTCGGGTTGAACCGACGCATGTGAGGTGGGCAATAGTTGGTATACCTGTTCGCGCAGTTAATTCAGATGCAATGCGAACAGTTCGATCGCGTGTACTTCCCCCGGCGCCATATGTCACGGAGATGAAATCTGGCTTTACCTCTTGAAACTGCGCCGTTGCCAACCACATGCGCTCTTCGCCGGCTTCATCCTTGGGAGGAAAAAGCTCTACAGAGAAAGATGGGTTACTCATAGCCAAGCAGGGTACCGTTACCGAGTGGATTTTGATGGAATTCTCCAACTAAAAAGCGCGGTAGATAAATCACTCGCATCATTTTTTGACCGTGAATCAGCCTACCTAAACAACGTTGATGATGAACTTATTCCTGTTTCCGATGCTCTAGGTCACTTTCTCCTCGATAGCGGTAAACGTCTGCGTCCACTCTTCGCTGCGATTGGCCATATCGGCGCGGGTGGTGAGATTACTCAAGAGAGCATCACTGCACTATCGAGTTTAGAACTCGTGCATGTGTGTGCGCTGATCCATGATGACCTTATGGATGCATCAGATATAAGAAGAGGCGCACCGTCCATTCACAAACAATTTGAAACTATTCACAAAGTTAAAAATTTACATGGCTCCTCAGAACAATTTGGGTTAGCCGCTTCAGTGCTTATGGGAGACCTTGCGATTATTTGGGCAGATAAAATGCTCCATGAATCTGGAGTTAAAAGCTCACAGATTCTCTCAGCTCTTCCCATCTATGATGAAATGCGCGTTGAGCTAATGGCAGGACAGTATCTAGATGTGTATGAGCAAGCACTAGCAAGTGAAAGTATTGAAAGATCACTGAAGGTAGCCAGATATAAATCTGGAAAATACAGTATTGAAAGGCCATTACATTTTGGCGCAGCGCTCAGTGCAAACGCTAAAAGTGAGCAGTATGGGATTTATTCACAGTATGGATTGCCTCTTGGTGAAGCGTTCCAGTTAAGAGATGACATCATCGGGGTATTTGGGGATCCACAAGAGACTGGTAAGCCAGCGGGTGATGATCTAAGAGAAGGCAAGCGCACAGTGCTGATTGCCAGTACTTTAAATAAATCTAATGACGCCCAGCGGAAGGAATTTGAAAAGTACTTTGGGAGGGCAAATTTGGATCAAACAGGAGTCGAAGTATTGCGCTCAATAATCATAGATACGGGCGCTCTTAAGGAAGTTGAGTTACTTATCTCTCAAATGACTTCCAACGCGCGAACTGCTGCTAAAAGTGGTGGGATATCACCCAAGGCAAGCGCCATGCTTGAAGAGATGGCAATCGCAGCGACCATGAGAAAGAGTTAAAGAGAAAATGCCACGCACAGTAAAGGGAGCAACCGATCACGTAGTGATTGTTGGCGCAGGTCTTGCCGGTTTAAGCGCAGCGCTTCGTTTGGCAGGCGCGGGACGTAAAGTGACGGTTGTAGAACGAGAGAGTATTCCAGGCGGACGAAATGGTTTGCTAAAAAAAGATGGCTACTCCTTTGATACAGGACCATCAGTACTAACAATGCCTGATCTCATAGCAGATGCTCTCGCTTGTGTTGGTGAAGATATTAAAGACTGGCTTGATTTGGTACCACTAGAGCCCCTATATCGTGCCTTCTATCACGACGGTTCGACTCTAGATGTGCACGCAGATACAAACCGCATGCAAGCAGAAATAGAGAAAACAATCGGTGCCGATGAGGCGCTTGGCTATGGAAAATATGTTGAGTTTGTGACAAAGCTTTATAAGTATGAAATGAAAGACTTCATCGATCGCAATATCGATTCACCTTTGAATCTGCTTACCCCTAATCTTGCAAAGCTCGTTGCCCTTGGCGGGTTTAGAAGGCTTGCACCAAAAGTCAATCAATTTCTTAAAGATCCACGAACCCAAAAGGTTTACTCCTTCCAAGCGATGTATGCGGGTGTGAGCCCCCAGCAAGCGTTAGCAATTTATGCAGTCATCGCTTACATGGATTCGGTGAATGGTGTTTTCTTCCCTAAAGGTGGCATGCATGCTGTGCCAAGAGCTCTCGCGGGAGCGGCCGCAAAACATGGAGTTGAATTTAAATACAACACAACTGTTACAAGTATCGAGCATTCCAATGGCCGAGCCACTGCGGTCATTACTGATACACAAGAGCGAATTCCT
>CAIUHY010000046.1 GCA_903899145.1 uncultured Actinomycetes bacterium | reverse complement strand
TGATTTCAAGAAAGAGTTCTTGGGGCGCTTCTACGCAAATAAGTCTTAAGCCACCTTAAGCCACTTGGAATGAGCGTTTAGAAAGCCCCATCCAATAACCATCAATGGCAGTTTGTGGGGCCACATCAGCCTTTGTCGCTGCACCTAAGGTAATAAAAATAGGCGCAAAGTGTTCCACTGTTGGGTGGGCATATGGCATGCCAGGAGCTAATGCTTTGTAATTCATGAGCTCATCAATTGCACCACGATCAAGTGCTTCCTTTGCCCAGAGATCAAACTCAACGCTCCATCCAGGTGGTGTTGCATCGATGCGAAACTCTCGAAGAAAGGCAAGGCCGTGCGTAAGAAACCCGCTTCCAACAATCAAGACGCCTTCTTCGCGCAGCGGGGCAAGTTTTTGACCAATAGCAAATAACTTCTCCGGATCAGAAGTTGGAATCGACATCTGCAGAACAGGAATATCTGCATCCGGATACATCTTTAACAGAGGAACATATGCCCCGTGATCCAACCCTCGGTTTGGCTGATCAGTTACCGGTTCATTCATCAAAGCTTTGATACGCGCAGCAAGTTCTGGGGCGCCAGGTGATTTGTATTGAAGGTTATAAAACTTAGGATCAAAACCACCAAAGTCATATATAAGTGGTGTTCCTTGTGTTGTTGAACCAAGCGTGAGGGGGGCCGATTCCCAGTGGGCACTAATAATGAGAATTGCTTTTGGTTTATTTAAACGCGTTGCCCAATCTGATAGTTCACCGCTCCATATTGGATCATCAAGAAGCAACGGAGCTCCATGGCCGATATAGAGGGCGGGCATTAAGGTCATAAGAAAATACTAACAGATAGTTGAAACTTCAACTACTTCTTGCAATGCGATCGCGGGCCACGCTCTGACTAGGAGACTCTGAGCCAAGTACATAACTCAAAAAGTTTAGTATCTGAGCACATAACCAACGCCATATAGGACTAACATCTTTAAGTCCCAAGATTTCGCGTTGCTGTAGTGTTAACGTTGAAACAGCAGCGTTAGAAAGCACCTTGTAAAAAATCAGACTTACTCGGCCTAGTGGCGGTTTCATAATGAATCGAACAACTTCTAGAGTTTTATCACTACGCGCTAAGTCATTCTTAAGGAACTGATCCATGGTTGCTTTTAATTCAGAAACAGACTCGGGAGCTTTCTCTAACCCAAGACCCTTGGCGCTTGTGCTCCATTCTTTTACATAAGCATCAGCGCCTTTATCAATTAGGTAACCAAAAGCTAAATGAGATGTGAGAAATGAATCGGTAAATGCACAGTGCACCCAGAGCAGATAACGAGGATCACTTGCATGATACGGCGAAGTTGTGCCTGCCTTAGTTTGGTACTCGCCTTTCACATGTGCATGCATGGCATTAACTCTTGCTGCCTCTTTTGCAATTGCTTCATGTGAACCAAATGTTGTGATCGTGAGCCATCTGGAAGTTCCGGCAAGACGCCCCAAAGGATCTGTCTCAAATCTAGAATGTTGGCTAACACCAGTGAGCGCAGCAGGATGAGCAGCTTGGAGTAAAAGAGCACGCACACCTCCAACGAGCGTGGCGATACAACCATGTACCTGCCAGACGGCGCTGTCTGGTCCATAAAGACCAACACCATCACCTAAAGCAATAAGTTCGACCCAGCCGGGCCTTCCATCAGGTGAGCCAGAGACAATCTCACGAAAGCGATTGGCTATGAGGGTTTTAATCACTCCTCTAGATTAGATCCTATGACGCATCCTTGCACTCTGTCACAAGGTACGGGTCACGACTACAAATTCTCTTGCTTGTAATACTGCTTCCAAATTAAACGGTGAATGGGAATACGCCGTGGCAAGTTTTTGATACCTGGAATAAATGGTATGAATACCAGCCCTGCAGATAACAAACCCATAATCACCATGATGTAGGCGTCAGCATTTGCTCCAAATGGATGCTGATCACCATTGTTAAATGGTGGGATTTGATACCAGAATGAATAGAGCCATAGCCAAGCTTGTCCCGGATAGCGGCCTGTCTCATTCATCATGCCCCATGTGTCACCTTGCAAATGTGATGCTGTGCTTTGGTCATTAAAATAATTTCCATCGCCCATAAACAAAGTTTGTTTAGTATTATCAAACTGGAAGTAATTTCCTTGAGAGAGCAGAACTGCATCTAGCGAGCCGCTCTGAGCCATAGTGAGTAGGCCACTGATCATCGCAGGTACAGGGCCGAAATCTGCCAAAGCCCCAGCAGGAATCTTTGCTTGATCACCATTTGCTTTTGTAAGCGCATCGTCATATTTACTTGCCCAGCCTTGCTGCATCTTTGAATCACTAACATTCCATGTTTTAAGCGCAGCGCTCACTTCTGGAGTATTTACTTGTGTAGAAAGCGGCACAATAACAAAGTCATTAACAGAATTAACTGGACGGCTTACACCAAAAATCTTTGCAAGATGAAGTGGGCCTAGGTTTACACCATCTGATGCGCTGTTATATGGGGCTCCATACCCTGCAGACTCACTTGTGCCAGCAATTTCATGAGCTGCTGTTTGATAAAAATCTGAGGGAGCTACAGCTGCCCATGATTTAAAGGTCAATTGCTTATCATCTGGTGAACCAAAGAACATAGATGCAGCGATTGTGAGTAATGTGACGACGAGAAGAGCAATCGTCCCTTCTTTGATGATGTCATAACGGCGCGTGCGACCAGCCCAAGGTTGGCTATCTAAATCCTCAATTCGGGGAGAGCTCATGTGCGTGCTCCCTTTGACTTCTTTCCATTATCAAATGCATCAATAGGAGGAACCACGCCCTTAGCGCGGACTAATAAGACATGAAGAATCGTGAGCACTCCAAGAATCAATGGCAAGAACGCCACGTGTAATAAAAGCATCTGCCCCAAGTTGGTCACTGTAAACCAAGCACCTACACCAACTGAGTTAAATCCATCTTTTGCTTCAAATGAAATCCACTGTGAGTCGAAGTTTGTTTGAACGAGGTAACCAGTGAAAGCGGTTGCAATCGATGCAACAAAAGCAATTCCGCCGGTCATCCATGTTGCCACGCGGCGACCACGCCAAGCTGCCATCCAAAATTTACCCCAGAGATGAATCACCATAAAGATGAAGAAGAGCTGAACACTCCAAAAATGAAGGCTGTTAACAAAATGCCCAACATTCGATAGGTGGTACCAACTTGGTCCTTCAAAAGCTAGAACTACACCGGAAGCAATAATGACGAAAAGAGAAGAAAGTGTCAGGACACCAAATGTATAAATCCAACTAGAAACATATGCCGGTTGGGTATCTGGTAAAAGTTTTTCAACAGGTAAATTTCTCTGCCAAACTCCCCGCAACTTTGCTGTCCATAACTCTTTTTCTTTGCTACTCATTTCTTATTCTCCTTATTTTGAGGAAATGGCAGAGTGAGAGCAAGGAGAAAAATTGTTACCATCGACAAGATAACCAGGAGATTTGTTACCGATATTAGTAACCAACCCCAGTGCAGGTAAACGGCATTGAAGTTCATAAAGTGTCCAAATATTCCCATACCTTGACGGTAGAACTCTTCTGAGGCTGAATTTCTATATTCGCGAGTGCCAGCACTCGCCCCATAAATTCTGAGCGTTAGCACTAGTGCTAGTGTTCTGATGGAGAGGTGAAGAAAATGATTAATGACATCACGATTATGCAGCGGGAGTTAACTCCTTTTGAACACCTAGTACTTGCACTTGTCTGTGAAGGTAAATCAAATTCTGCAATCGCACTTGAAACTTCACATACCGAAAAAGTTGTTGAAAATACAGTGAGTAGATCAGCACGCGCCTTTGGGATTACATCAGATGGGGACACAAACGTACGGGTCCTTCTTGCACTGGCTTATCGCACCAATTTTGGCGATGATGCCTTTGACGACCTAAATCTGCCTTGCCGCCATCTCCAAGTTGGACCTGATGGGCGCAAAGTCTGCATGCAACACATCGAATAATCTTCAGCGGAGTTAGAATGTACCTATGCATCTACTCGAAATATTACAAGCGCTAGTCCTTGCAATTCACGTTATCTGTGTTGCTGCCATCGTTGTCCTACTGCTTATGCAGGCAGGGAAAAATCCTAAGAAGCTTCCAACCGGGCTTATTCATGCCGCGCTCACTGCTTTAGTAGCAGGTCTTGCACTCGTGGGTATTAGAAGCGGACTTCATCATGACGATGCTACAAAATGGTCTGCATACAACAATGGAACTGTGGCACTTAAACTTGTTGTTGTCATCGTCATCTTGATCGTGGCATTTAGGGAGTCAAAGAAGGTGTCGATAACAAACCGCGCATATTGGACACTACTCCTTCTAACAGTTGCGAACATCGGTCTTGCCTCTAGCCTTAAATAAAATTAAAAGTAAATGACCGCCAGGATAACCCAGCGGCCATTTTTATTGATTTAAAAACTATTTCCAAAGAGCGATATGCGCCTTTGAGATAACCCAACCGAAGTTATCAACTGTAATTCCGTGTCCCTTATATGCAAGAGCGAAAATAACAAGTGAAGCTCCAGCGATTGACAAGTTCTTCATGAATGCTGTTTGAGAATTCATCTTTGCTGTTGCATCTGTCTCTTTCCAGAAATCGTGGAAAATAACTGCAGACAAGATACAGAAGATTGCGATCAAAAGTGCACCTAGGTCAACATAAATGCCTAGAAGTACATAAACTCCACCAAGTAGAATCATGAGGCCTGAGAGAAGTACGCCAAACTTTGCAGCAGGAAGCTTCTTATACTTTGCATATCCTGTCATCGCTTCAAGCTTGGCGAAATGGTTGACTCCACCTGAGATGAAAATGATCGAGAACAAGATTCTGCCAATAAGTGCAATTGCGTTCATTGTTTTCCTTTGTCTATATGAGGCGGGGAAAGCCTGTTGGTATTCGGTAAACGTATTTTAGACTGCTAATTTGTTGAAGTTTCAACTATTTGGGACGTGTCCATATAGTTTGCCTTAAATTCACCCGTTACTAGCAATAGGGAGCTAATCCTCACGGAGAGGTGAGGCCCATATGCATAGATTTACGCTTGCCTGCGTCCATGCCGGAACCCAAGCAGGGTCAGTAGTAGGAAGAGAACCGCACCAAGATATGCAACATATGAAGCAATTAAAACAATCTGACCGATTTGCCAGAAGGCGTATGCATTCAAAAGCATCCCTCGAAGTGTTTCCCCTCTAAAAAGTGTCTGAACTTCTCCTGCTAAAGCAGTGTCAGTAGGCGCAGCCATTGAGGCGGTACTTGCTTGTGAATAAGTCATTCCTTTACCAATGCCGCGCAAGTGAACAGCAATGTAATGATCTGCAAATACCTCTGCTTGACGACCATTAACAACTTGCTCTCCTGCATATTTAGCAACAATCGTCTGATCAGCCGCGGGCAAACTTGTTAGCCCACCAGTGCCAGCTGCAGGTAAAAAAATCTGTTGTGCTAAAAGCTGGGTCTTCACCTGATCATTTGTGAAACTATAAGCCCAGGTCATGAGAGCTCCAGCTATTAATAACCCGACTGCTAGCAGTCCTCCGACTGAGCTAGCGATCTTGTCTAAAGATTTACGATCAATGACTTTTGCCATTTTCTAACCTCTCTCCGAATAAACGTGTAAGAGAAGTCTTTATGATTCAAATGAACTAGCAGATAAATATGCCTGGTGGTAGCACTCAGTAATTTTTAGTGAGAGTTGGCACTATGACTGATGTAGTCATGAGGCAGATGTTACGGATGCTTCTGCGCGAACTTCAGAGCGCTCATTTCATATATATCTTCAGGGCCATCGATCTCATCAATCTGCTGACCCATATGGGTAAATCCAAATTTATTAACTAGATGAATGGATACTGCATTCTCTGGGCTAACGGTGTAACGCAAGGTCTTTACTCCTGGCTGGGCAATGACCCAACTCCACATTGCCTTGAGCGCTTCATATCCATACCCCTGATTCTGAAAATCTGGATGAATCCCTAATCCAATTTCTATCATTCCTGAGGCATCTGGCGCCCCATGAAAGCTTGTGCTTCCGATAATTTCTCTAGATTCTTTAGCAACGATCCATCTAACAAACCACATATTAAGTGATGCATCTTCTTTGACTTGAGGAACTCTCCAAGAGAGAGGGCCTTGATCATCTATCAAAACGCGGTGTGGATTCTTATAGCTCTTGCCTTCATATATTGAGAAATCTTCTGGATGCTCAAAAAGAATAATGAGATCTTCCGCTTGAATTAGATGAAGTTCAAGCCTAAGAGTCTCAATCACTTTGCTGTTCGAATCATTCGTTGGTAGAACGTATTCAATTCTAAATTAGCAACCTTCTTCTCCCCCATTACGAGAAAACCAAGCTTTTCATAGGCGCTAATTGCCAGCAGATTATCTTCCATAACACCTAGGCCTTGCTTGCTCCAGTCGCGCACAGGAACTTGTCCATCAACATAATTAAACATCGCTCGAAGGATGCCTTGTCCCCTGGCTTCGGGGCTCACCCAACATCCGCCAATCCAGCATGTCGCCCCAAAG
>CAIUHY010000045.1 GCA_903899145.1 uncultured Actinomycetes bacterium | reverse complement strand
TCTGCTTGCATTACTGTCTCAACTGAGTCAGCAATTACCTCACGAGAAACAAGTGAAAAGTGCATACCTTCATGGCCCATGGAGATGCCATCAGAAACTGAAATAGTTCCAAATTGCATTGGGAATCCGCCGGCATCTATAACGCCTTTACGTGATGCCTTCGCAAGACGATCGAGTGAAAGATTGAACGGAGTAATTTCATTCCATGATGATGCAATACCAATTTGAGGCTTCTTAAAGTCCTCATCTTTCATACCTACTGCGCGCAGCATTCCTCGCGCTGGAGCTCGCTCTAAACCATCGGTTACCAGCCCCGACCTTGGCTTCATTGGATTTTTTGGCTCGCTCATAACCTAATACTAGCCCTGACCTAAATGCTTGAGCAGAAGTTCTCTCACCTTTGCCGCATCTGCTTGTCCACCCGTGCTCTTCATAACTGCGCCAATCAGTGCGCCAGCAGCTGGAATATTTCCTGAGCGCACACGCTCTGCAGTGTCTGGTGAGGCAGCAATTGCACTTTCAATAGCCTTCGTCAAAGCGCCATCATCAGATATAACTTTAAGTCCCCGTTTTTCAATTACTTCTTTAGCGGACCCCTCACCAGCAATAACGCCTTCAATCACCTGGCGGGCAAGTTTGTCAGTCAATTCACCTGATTCAATGAGGACAATAACTTCTGCAATACTGGCAGCAGTTATCAATGACGTTGGGGCTACTTCGCGCTCATTAGCTAAACGAGAAACCTCGCCAAGCCACCATGATCTAGCACGTGCTGGTTCAGCGCCAAGAGCAATTGTCTCTTCAACAACATCTAGTAGCTCTGCATTCAGAAGTGAGTCCATCTCTTTATCAGGAACCGACCACTCTGTTTGCAAACGCTTACGCCGTGCGGAAGGACGCTCAGGCAATTGCCCACGCAAAGTTTCAATCCACGCTGCATCTGGAACAACTGGTACTAAATCTGGTTCTGGGAAATAACGATAATCCTCGGCTTGTTCTTTTGAACGCCCAGGACGAGTCAAACCACTTTCTTCTAAGAAGTGACGAGTCTCTTGAATAATTCTCTCACCTGTTTCTAGGCGATTACTTTGGCGAATAATCTCTCCGATAACTGCGCGTTCCACTGAGCGAAGTGAATTCACATTCTTTGTCTCGCTTCGTGTTCCCAGCGCCCCACTTCCAGCTATTGCAAGTGAAAGGTTCACATCACAACGCATTGAGCCTTGTTCCATCTTCACATCTGAAACACCTAGTGAGCGCAAAATATCTCGAAGTTCTGTGACATATGCACGAGCAACTTGAGGAGCATACTTCTTTGCTCCTGGAATAATCTTTGTAACAATTTCAACCAAAGGAATTCCTGCGCGGTTGTAATCCAGGAGTGAGTAATCAGCTCCGTGGATTCGCCCAGTTTCTCCTCCTACGTGAAGAGACTTTCCTGTGTCTTCTTCCATGTGAACACGCTCAATCTCAACTCTAAATGGCATCTTGCCTTCATCAGTATCAATTTCGACATCAAGATATCCATTTACGCAGATAGGTTCGTCATATTGTGATGTTTGGAAGTTCTTTGGCATGTCTGGGTAGAAATAATTCTTTCGTGCAAAACGACTAAATGGGGCGATCTGACAGTTGAGTGCAAGCCCAATCAAAATAGTACTTTCAATCGCTCGCCCATTAACAACAGGCAGAGCACCGGGTAAACCTAAGCAGATAGGGCATGTTTGAGTGTTTGGCTCTGCGCCAAATTCAGTTGCACATCCACAGAACATCTTTGACTTGGTGTTGAGCTCAACGTGGACTTCAAGACCAAGTGTTGGCTCGTATTTAATGACTGCTTGATCGTAAGTAAGAGTCATTACTTACCTTCCAATACTGGAATATCAGAAAGAAGCGTCTTGCCCCATTTATTTATAAGGGCTGCTTCAAGTGCTCCACCTACTTGATACATCAAATCATCTTTCATAGCAGGTGACATGATTTGGAAACCAACAGGCAATCCATCTTCAGGGGCGAGGCCACATGGCAATGACATTGCACCAATACCTGCCATATTCACTGGGATTGTTGCAATGTCATTGAGATACATTGCTACTGGGTTATCGACATTTTCGCCAAGTTTAAATGCAGTGGTTGGGCATGTTGGTGAAACAAGTACATCTGCCTTCGCAAACGCTGCTTGGTAATCACGGATGAGCAATGTACGAACTTTTTGAGCCGAACCGTAGTAAGCATCGTAATAACCAGAAGAAAGGGCATATGTACCAAGAATGATTCTGCGTTTTACTTCTGCGCCAAATCCCTCATGGCGGGTTAAATTCATTACCTCTTCGGCGCTTGCCTTCCCATCATCTCCCACACGCAGCCCATAACGCATAGAGTCAAAGCGAGCTAAGTTAGAAGATGCTTCGCTTGGCGCAATTAAATAGTAAGCAGCAAGTGCATATTCAAAGTTCGGGCAAGATACTTCAACAATTTCTGCGCCTGCTTGAACTAGTGCATCAACTGCTTCATTAAAGCGCTGCAAGACACCTTCTTGATACCCCTCACCTGAAAGCTCCTTAACAACACCAATCTTGAGACCTTTAACATCTAACTTTTTAGCCGCGGCAACAACCTGAGGCACAGGTGCATTGATACTTGTGGAATCCATCTGGTCATATCCAGCAATTACTTCATGCAAAAGAGCCGTGTCTAAAACTGTTCGTGCACAGGGTCCTGCTTGATCCAAGCTTGATGAGAATGCAACCAAACCGTAACGAGAGACCGCCCCATATGTTGGCTTCACTCCAACAGTTCCAGTAACTGCTCCAGGTTGGCGAATTGATCCGCCGGTATCTGTTCCAATTGCAAGTGGTGCTTCAAATGAAGCGAGTGCAGCAGCAGAGCCACCGCCAGAGCCACCAGGAATGCGCGTGAGATCCCACGGATTATGTGTTGGACCATATGCAGAATTTTCTGTTGAAGAACCCATGGCAAATTCATCCATGTTTGTCTTACCTAAAATGACAACGCCCGCTTCCTTAAGTTTTGAAACAACTGTGGAGTCATATGGTGGACGCCAACCTTCTAACATCTTTGAGCCACATGTTGTTGGAACTCCTTTTTGTGCTAAAACATCTTTCAGTGCAAGTGGGACACCAGCAAGAAGGGAAAGCTTCTGGCCACTCTTACGTTGTGCATCCACTTCACGTGCCTGAGCAAGAGCATTTTCTCTATCTACATGTAAAAAGGCATGCACCTGTGAATCAACCTTGTGAATTTGGTCTAAGTGCTGCTCGGTTAATTCAACTGAAGTAATGGAACCAGCGCTAAGAGCATCTGACATTTGAGCCGCTGTTGAATGAATATTTGTCATTCTTCACCAAGAATCTGTGGAACTTTAAAACGGTCCTCCACTTGCGCTGGTGCGCCAGAAAGAGCTTCATCTGAAGTAAGACTTGGTCTGACAACATCTTCACGAGTGACATTTGTTAATGGAAGAGGGTGAGAAGTCGGTGCAACATCTGCTTGAGCAACCTCTTGAACACTAGCGACTGCAATCAAAATTGAATCGAGCTGGGTTGCAAGATGATCTAACTCAGAATCACTCATTTCGATTCGAGCTAGTCGTGCTAAATGCGCAACTTCATCGCGCGAGATGCCGGCCATATTCCAACCTTATCTGACTTGTCCTGATGGATGAATTCAGTGCTTAGCGTGAAAAATTGTTCCCAAATCCGCACCTTTTAAACTCTGGCCAAGATTAGGAAGCGAGGTGAGCAACATGGTGATTCCAGAGTCGGTTGCGATCTTTGCTGCCTCAATTTTGGTGAGCATTCCGCCACTTCCAACACCTGAGGTGCCGACGCCACCGATTTCAACATCTTCCATATGGGAGGCATCTTGAACTTCTGAAATTCGAGTTGAGCCCGCCTCCGCTGGTGGTGCGTTATATAACCCGTCAACATCAGTTACTAGTGCGAGCAAATCAGCATCAATTAGTCCTGCTACAAATGCAGAGAGACGGTCGTTATCGCCCATTCGAATCTCTTGAACACCAACCGAGTCATTCTCATTGATAATTGGGACGACACCCATTTCAAGTAATTTGTTCAATGTGTGCTTAGCATTTTCAGAGTGTGACTCACGTTCAACATCTTCAATTGTTAGCAATACTTGAGAGGCAATGAGCTTATGAGAAGCAAACGCGCGACTGTAACTAGCAATCAATAAACCCTGACCAACTGATGCCACAGCTTGTTGCGTCACAAGATCTGTAGGACGCGCAGAGAGCTTAAGTGGTGATAGTCCAGCAGCAATTGCACCTGATGAAACAAGTACGACTTCTTTTCCTGACTCACGAAGTGATGCAACGACATCAGTAATTTTTTTAACCGCGCTTTCATCAAGCTCATGCCCTGCGCTACCTGTAAGGGTTGAAGAGCCAATTTTGATGACAACTCGCTTTGCTTGGACTACGGCGTCACGGCTCATGTCTCTCCTCCTTGCTCGGCACTCACTCGTGGATCACGTGGATTTTCGGCGCTGTATTCCCACTGCATTGAAATTTCATCTTCACTGAGTTCATCAACATCATCTTCAATGTAACGCCCCGCCCATGGAGATTCCAAGCGAAGGTCTTCTCCACGTGGCCCAGCAAGTAATTCTGCTCCAGCTTCAATGGATGGCTCCCAGTCAAATATGACTGCGGCATCTCCTGCACCGATACGAACCTCTGACAGTGGCTTTGCGCCTTTCTTAAACAACTCTCGCTCAACACCAAGTGCCGCAAGACGATCTGCTAAATATCCAACCGCTTCAGAATTACCGAAATCAGTTTGGCGAACAAATCGCTCTGGCTTTTGACCGATGACAGTGAATGAACCATCTTCATTTGCAGTAACTTTAAATCCAGAGTCATTTACAGCAGGTGGGCGCAAGACGATTCGCGTCTTTTCTTCTTTAGCTTGGTTGCGACGTTGTTCTTGAATAATCCTCGCCATGGCATAATTTAATTCAGTCAGCCCAATATGTGAGGCTGCAGATATTTGAAATACCTCATAACCGCGTTCACGGAAAATAGGTTCGACCATATCTGCCATAGTTTTAGCATCAGGGAGGTCAATTTTATTTAGAGCAATAATTCGTGGGCGCTCTGATAAGCCACCATAGTGAGCTAACTCTGCTTCGATGATGTCAAAATCTTTTACAGGATCGCGATCTGTCTCCAAAGTTCCGCAGTCCAATACATGAACAAGTGCAGCACAGCGCTCCACGTGCCGGAGAAATTCAAGCCCTAAACCTTTACCTTCCGACGCACCTGGAATTAAACCTGGGACATCTGCAACGGTAAAACGAGTGTCACCTGCCTGCACGACACCTAAGTTTGGTGCGAGTGTTGTAAATGGATAATCGGCAATCTTTGGACGAGCAGCAGAAATTGCTGCAATCAGCGATGATTTTCCAGCACTTGGAAATCCAATTAGGCCAATATCTGCAACGCTCTTAAGTTCAAGAATAAGCGTGCGCTCTTCGCCTGGCTCGCCTTTAAGTGCAAAACCAGGAGCTCTACGTTTACGTGAAGCTAAACCAGAATTACCAAGGCCTCCGCTTCCACCTTGTGCTGCGACAAATCGCGTTCCAACACCAATGAGGTCTGCAAGAACATTTCCAGAACTATCTTTAACAACTGTTCCATTAGGAACTGAAAGGATGAGGTCTCCGCCTTCACCGCCATTGCAATAGTCGCCATAACCAGGACGGCCACCAGTTGCTTTGCGATGTGGAGAGTGGTGAAAATCTAGAAGTGTGGTTACTCCGCTATCGACAACAAGAATAATGTCCCCGCCGCGTCCACCATTACCACCATCAGGGCCGCCTAGTGGAACAAACTTTTCTCGGTGAATAGATACGCATCCATCTCCACCGGAACCTGCAGCAGCATGGAGAGTTACGCGATCAACAAAACTTGCCATCACTGACTCCCTTCCATTTCTGCCAAACTCTTTCAATAAAAAAGCGGGCCCGCAGTACGCGGACCCGCCATAAAAATTCCGCGTATTAAGCGACAGGTACAGGAACGATATTCACAACCTTGCGGCCTCGAGCCTTACCAAATTCAACAGCTCCACTTGCGAGTGCAAAGAGTGTGTCATCTTTACCAATACCAACATTGCGTCCTGGGTGGAAAACTGTTCCGCACTGGCGAACCAAGATTTCACCACTCTTCACAACCTGACCACCAAAACGCTTAATACCAAGGTACTGAGCATTTGAATCGCGACCGTTACGAGTCGAGGAGACACCTTTTTTACTTGCCATTTATTCGCCTCCTACCTATTACTTGTTTATCGCGGTGATCTTCACGCGCGTAAGTTGGGAACGAAAACCTGAACGACGGCGATAGCCGGTCTTATTCTTGTAGCGAAGGATGTCGATCTTTGGACCCTTTGTTTCTTCAATAATCTCGCCTGTGACTTTCGTGGCAGCAAGTGCCTTTGGATCAGTCGTAACTGTTGCGCCATCAACAAGGAGAAGTGCAGCAAAATTTACTGACGCACCAATTTTTGCATCGATGCGATCAACCGTAATCGTGTCGCCAACAGCAACCTTTTCTTGACGGCCGCCTGCTTTAACAATCGCGTACACGGTAGTGCTCCTTAATATTTACGGGCCATCTTGGCCAGAGGCTAAGGGTACGGATTCGCCCCCTATTGGGTCAAACTGGGGTTATTACCCCTGTGCTTACTGCCCTGCGACGCTTACGCGCTGCTGGTTTCTTAGGCTCTTCCACCTCATCTGAACTCTCAGATTGGGTCTCACCAATAGGTTCTTCTACTAATACATTTTCTTCAGCAGGATCATCCTCATCATCATGTGATGATGGAACATAACGTTGCTCCATATCCTTTTCTAAGGCAACCTTGCGAACAGGCTCTGAGTGGATATGAATTCCTCGTCCTCCACAAGATTCACATGTAGTTGAGAATGCTTCGATGAGTCCTTGTCCAACACGCTTACGAGTCATCTGAACGAGCCCCAATGAAGTCACTTCAGCAACTTGATGCTTTGTGCGATCTCGCCCTAAACATTCAACTAAGCGGCGAAGTACTTGATCGCGGTTTGATTCAAGTGCCATATCAATAAAGTCAATAACAATAATTCCACCCATATCGCGCAACCGGAGCTGGCGGGCAATTTCCTCTGCTGCTTCTAGGTTGTTCTTTGTTACGGTCTCTTCAAGGTTTCCACCTTTACCGATGAACTTTCCTGTGTTCACGTCAATAACGATCATCGCTTCGGTGCGATCAATAACAAGAGATCCTCCGGATGGCAAGTAAACCTTGCGATCAAATGCCTTAGCTAACTGCTCTTCAATACGGTTCTCACCAAACAGATCGCGCGATCCTGTCCACTTCTCAATCTTTGCGGTGAGTTCTGGGGCAATATGGCCAAGATAATTATTAATATCTTCCCAAGCCTCGTCGCCTTGAACTACTAATTGGCGAAAATCTTCATTAAAAATATCTCGGATTACACGTACTGTTAAATCTGGCTCACTGTAGAGAAGTGATGGGGAGGTTGTTGAAGGGTTTTCGGCCTGCTCGTGAATATCATCCCATTGAGCTTTAAGCCGAATAACATCTCGCTCAAGCTCTTCTTCACTTGCACCTTCTGAAGCCGTGCGGATGATTACACCCGCTTCTTCAGGTATTAAATTCTTTAAAATAGATTTCAAACGGCTTCGCTCTTGTTCTGGAAGACGACGGCTAATTCCGCTCATCGCTCCACCTGGAACATAAACTAAATAACGACCTGGCAATGAAATCTGACTTGTCAGGCGGGCGCCTTTTTGTCCGATTGGATCTTTAGTTACTTGCACTAATACAGATTGGCCTGTTTTAAGAACATGTTCAATCTTGCGTTGTTGTCCTTCAGCAATTCCTGCAGCATTCCAGTTAACTTCACCAGCATAAAGAACAGCATTGCGACCCTTACCAATATCAACGAATGCAGCTTCCATTGATGGGAGTACATTTTGGACACGGCCTAGATAAACGTTTCCAACATATGAAATATTGCTATTTCGGTTAACGTAATGCTCGACCATAACGTTATCTTCTAAAACAGCGATCTGTGTTCGATCACCAGTCTGACGAACTAACATCTGGCGGTCAACATTCTCACGGCGTGCTAAATATTCTGATTCGGTAATAACTGTTCCACGGCGGCGCGTGAAATCACGTGGCCCTCTATCATCACGGTCACGGCGTTCACGATTATTGCGTGATCCTCGATCGCGGGTATTACGGCTTGGACGAGTTGCTTGCTCAGAGCGTGGTTCACGAACCTTTACAACTGTGACAACACCATCTTCTTCAATAGTTTCACCGGGAGTAACGCCTTCACCTTTTGCACGGCGGCGGCGACGGCGGCGGTGTGTAGTTCCATCAGCACTTTCGTCTGTTTCATCTGTCTCTAATGATTCAGCATCTAACTCTTCACCATCTTCACCTAAAGTATTTGAATTCTCTTCACTACCTACGGTGCCAGATTTACGCCGTCCTCGTCCACCACGACGGCGGCGGCGGCGTTGATTGTTACTCTCGCTATCTTCAGATGAATCATCTACAACTTCGACAGCAACCTTCTTTGCAGCACTCTTTTTTGGCAGTGCTGAAACAGGGGCTTCTTGGAAATGGGGAACAGGCACGGGAGCGCTTGCCTTCTTTGCGCGAGTAGGTGCTGCTTGCTCTATTGGGATCTCCGAAACGCTTTTCTTAGCTACGCGTTTTGAAGATTTTTCGACTACTTCTTCAGAATCTATTGCGCTTACTGAAGATGTATCTTTCTTAATTGCTTTGCTCGCGCGCTTACGCGCTTTCTTTGGCTCGGGCGCCATAAAAAAATCCTCTTCTACATAAAACTCGTTTGGGCACTTCTTCTTATTCCTGCTTCACTACAAAAACTGTCGGTTTCGCGGCGGACATATCGCGCTGAATCCTTAGGTAAAAGTATCTCAGATGATGGGTAAATCACCAATTCCTCATAAAATCGCGTGTAATAGCTATAAATAAGGCCTTAGCGTGATCTCACATGGACATTTTGAAGTAGTCCAAACCCAACCAAGGTCGCAAACATGCTTGATCCCCCATAAGAGATAAATGGCAAAGGAACTCCGGTCATCGGCATTAGCCCCATTGTCATTCCAATGTTTTCAAACATTTGAAAGACAAGCCATGCAATTACTCCGACACATACCAGTCGTCCAAATAAATCATCTGTTCGCTTAGCAATGACAAATGCACGCCAGAAGAAAAGCCCATACAAAATCAGGATAAGTCCAGATCCAAGAAAACCGGTCTCTTCTCCTGCAACTGTGAAAATAAAGTCAGTCTGTTGTTCGGGAACAAAACGACCATTTGTTTGTGGCCCATTAAATAAACCTCGACCAAGAAAGCCACCTGAACCGATAGTAATTCTTGACTGTCGTAATTGGTAGCCGCTTTGCTGAGGGTCAGATGTAGGATCAACAAATGATTGCAGGCGCTTTACTTGATATTGACTCATCACGCCAGTCTTTGCTGCGCCAAATACACCAACTACCGCAAGAATTAAAAGTCCGGCTACCCATCTTGTAGGCGCTCCGGAAACTGCAATCATGACAATAATCGCTGCCCCAATAATAATGAATGTGCCAAAATCAGGTTGGAGTAAAATAATAATCATAGGAATTCCTGCAATGACAAGTGCACGTAAAACATCTAAATCACTTGGATCTGCATTGGCATCCCGACTATCTGATAGCAAAAGTGAGATACCTAAGATAATTGCAATTTTTGCTAGCTCCGCCGGTTGGATTTGAAATCCTCCAGGAAGTGAAATCCACGCGCGTGATCCATTTACGGTACTTCCAACTCCCGGAATCGCAACTGCAATTAAACCTAAAACTCCAAGCGCCCATAAAATTGGGGTGTATGCCCGAATTAATCGATAGTCAATAAGTGTTACTCCATAGGCAAGAGCTGCCCCAATAATAATATTGATGACATGTCGTTTAAGATAATATTGTGGGTCTAACCCTTGTGAGGCAAACCATGAGCGAGTAGCTGCCCATACAAGAATCGTTCCAATCGCAAGAAGCGAAAGTACTGAAAAAGTTAATATCCGGTCATAGCTAGATACGTTGCTTATTACCTTATTGCGCCGAGCACGTGGCCTCATTAGTGACATTTATTTACCCGGATCATGGTTTAGTAACAGTACCGTTTTTTAGGTTAATTTTCGGAATATTTGTTGGGGGCGCCCCATCAGGAAATACTGCATCTTTAGGATTTGCGCTACCTCCAGCAACCCCAAATAAAGCAGAGTAGATCGCCTTAACACCTACTGCAGATGTTGATGCGCCATAACCACCTTGGCTTACCATCATAACCACCGCATATTGTGGCGCAGAACTTGGCGCAAAAGAAGCGAACCAAGATGTTGGATCTTTTGCACTTCCGTTTGTATTTCTTCCCTGCACTTGGCCTGTTCCAGTTTTACCGCTTACCGCAACTGGGAAATTCCCAAAAACTGATGCAGCGGTTCCGGTCAGCGTCACTTGGCGAAGAGCGTCATGCAAAAAAGAAATTGTGCTGGGGGCAGCCGGAATAGTTCCACTTATTGAAGGCTTAAATTCTTTAACAATTGTTCCATCTGGCTTCACAATCGCACGTGCAACTTCTGGTTTATACAAAGTGCCACCATTGGCAATTGCTGCATACATCTGAGTCATTTGAAGTGGCGTTACTAGACCATCACCTTGGCCGATAGCAAAGTTCACCGCATCGCCCGCTCGGACGATATATCCATCAGTACAGTTTTGCTTTGCAACAGCAATGAGAAACGGCGTCAAATCAGCTTTTCGTGCTCTGCTCTGATAATTACAATAAAAGTTCTTATTCGAATCGTAGTAGGCTTGCTTCCAAGCACGATCAGGTAAACGTCCGGATGCTTCTGATGGCAAATCAATTCCTGTTGCCTGCCCCATGTGAAAACCTGCAGCAGCATCAAAGAAGTAATCCTTTGGACTACTAACTGGCCGAAGGCCCCCGTCTTTCACCCACTGGTCATATCCAATTTGATACCAAATTGTGTCGCATGAAACAGCAATTGCATTTTTAAGCGAGAAAGTTCCTTGAACTTTTGTATCATCATTATGAAAATCCTGATTACCAATCTTCAGTGTGTATGGGCACTTATAGTTTCCATTTAAGTTGTACCCCGCTTGCGCTGCTGCTGCAACGGAAACTACTTTAAAAGCCGAAGCAGGTGCATATTCACCATCTGTTGCACGAGAAAGTGCTGGGACACCATCAACTTCGCTAAATAGAGCTCTTGCTTGAGCGACTGTTAAGCCTTTTTGCCACATATTTGGGTCGTATGTTGGATAAGAAGCAAGTGCAAGAATGTGGCCAGTTTTTACATCCATAACAATCGCAGCACCTGAATCTGCTTTATTTCCTTGTGAGCGTGCATTTAGAACACTGCTTGCCAGTGCCTTCTCTGTTGCAGCCTGCAGCTTTGCATTGATATTTGTTACTAAGTTATTACCTGGGACAGGCACACTATTCTGCGAAATATGAGTGATATTTTCTGTGCGATCGACAATGACTTTCTTAATTCCTGGTATTCCCTTTAAATACTTATCGTATTCGTACTCAAGACCAGTCTTTCCAATAGCTTCACTGAGATAAACATGCTTACTAGTATCGGCTAAATCTGCTGCTGTTATCGAACCAACATAACCAAGTAAGTGGGCAGCATTTTCACCGGCAAGTGAGGGATAGCTACGAACAGGAACTGGGGCAGCATTTATTCCTGGGTAGACATCAGAGTTCTCTAGGATTTTTAAAGCTTGGGCTTCTGTCGCTTCCTTTGTAACTGGGATTGGTTGAAAGCGGGTTCCGTTCCAACATCCAGTTCTTTGACCAATAGGTAGTTCACCGCAAAGTCGGGTGCTAATCCATAAATCACCATAGGCAATCTTCATAAGTGAGCCAACGCGCTGTAAGACTGCAGCACCTTTATCTGGCATCTTATCGAGCAGGCTTCGATCAACTGAAATAACCATTCCTGGGCGATCTATCGCCAAAGGAAGTCCTGTGTCATCCACAATCGCTCCCCTAACTTCTGGAGTAATTACATCGCGACTTTGGATACTGAGCGCAGCATTTTGATACTTAGAGCTACTTGCCACTTGTAGATAAAACAAGCGACCAAGCATTGCTGCCATAAGCGATGCAACCAATACTTGAACTACAAAAAGGTTGAGCCTTGAGCGGTTATTCATTTACTTTGCCTTGATACCGTGGTTGCTTTCTGGAACACCCTCAAGAGTGGTAAAAATATTGGTGTAAAAATAATCGTCCAGATGATATTTCCAATAATGACAATCAGATCGCGCCCGATTGATCCATTTGATTCGCCAAGTAACAACCCAAAAAATAAATAAAATATTAAAGAGGCGCTGACTCCAAATGCTATGAGTAGAACAAATGTTAATGGAGCAGATGTAGCATCAAAAATTGATTCTCTGTTGGAAGCGAAAACATATCCCACAAGGGTCAAGATGAGCGCCCATTGACCAAATGGACCGTTTGATGTTGGTGATAGGTCAAGCACGATACCTGCAAGAAAACCCATAATGATTGAACCATCATGATCTTCATATGCAATGAGTGCAATAGTTACT
>CAIUHY010000044.1 GCA_903899145.1 uncultured Actinomycetes bacterium | reverse complement strand
CCAGATAGTTGATCTATATATCAAGCGTATTTATATGTAATTGTGCGACCTTTCGCACTAATTATGACAACACCCACTGACATTCACAAGACCAGTTTTCACTTGGTTTAGGACGGTTAGTGACGCTAATTCATACACTAATTCATACACCCCCACCCTTAAGTCACTCGTATTTAATTCATACACCAGGGCTTACGGGTAGGTAACGGTTTTTCTAGTTAGGCAGTAGCCCAATGGCCGTTCCAACAAGAGTAAAAATAGACAATACTTAAATCTGGGATAGTTGAGGGGATCATGAATTGGCAGAGGATATTGGACTCGCTGAGATCATTGCGGAATTGGCGACTGATGCGCGACTTGAAGTACAAGCCGATATTCCGCGCTTTTTAGCCGCTCGCAAGATTACAAGCCTCTTCCATTTCACATCTATCAAGAACTTGGAGTCGATTGTTACACACGGCTTCTTAGGTCGCGAATCTCTTAAAGAGCGAGGGCTGGATTTTACGCCGAGTGACCAAATTCGCTATGAGCCAATTCTGGATGGAGTTTGCTTCTCGTTGTCGAGACCAAACCACTACATGGCTGCTAGAAAGATTGTAAGCGGTCATGAAATGGTCCTACTAGAGCTTCAAGGACTAGACAGCCTTCTTACCAACTACAACTTCATTTCAAGTCCTGGGAATTTTGGCAGCCCTACGCTGAAGCGAAAAATTGAGAGCTGGCCTGAAGAATTTATCGGTGGTCAGGGTCTGATGAATCTGTTCAAGAGCCCTGCCACTAGAGAAAAGTATTCCATTCCTGATTTTGAACCGACAGACCTTCAAGCTGAAATCATCCTAGTTGAGCGACTACCCTGGAGTTTTGTTAAGAAGGTTTATTTCCCAAATTCCACCGACTATTCAGTGGAAGAAGAGGTACGAAAAATAGTTAGAAAATTACCCACCGGTGTTGTCCTACAAAGCCAAGTGAGAGATGTATTTCCAGATATAGATTGGAAAGATAGAGCCGTCGTAACTGAATATAACGAAAGACGTTGGAACGAATCTTGGACTGATTAAGTATCGAACCAATTACTAAGGTCAATTAAACCTATTACTACCCATTCTTCATCTTCGTATCCCACAACAGTTCCATCCGCGGATAAACGCAAGCGACCTCCCGTAGGATGATGCTTCAAAAGAGATTGACCAATTTCAATAGCTCTTTCACCCAATTTGTCTTTTAGTTCTAATCCTTCGCGTCGATCAATAATGGTTCCGTCAAGCCGTAAAGTGTATTTCTGTGGAAGAAGGGATCCTGTATGGGGATCACCAATTAAAGGAACGTACGGGTCATGGCTGATTTCACGCCTCAGCTCTTCATCAATAATTTCTTCCATGATGGCTGTCTGCTGTTCGATATGTGCCTCAATCATTATTTCTTCAAGTTCCTGCTCCTGACGTCGAGTTTCCTCAATCTCTTCAAGCTTTGTGACGTATCCGCCAACATATTTGGAAGTTCTTAGTAAATCGGATGCTGAAAAATCATCTTTACCTAGAAGCTCTTGTAGTTTGCTAGCCTTCATCGTAATTTGAGTCTGTGCAGGAAATATGGCAACAATAGTTTTGCACAAGTCAAAAAGCTCATCGGTTGTGATGGGGTTAATAATTCGGTGGAACCATTCATTACGAGTGATTCTTAAATCAGTTAAATGCTCAAAGTAGCTCTTATCTTGAGGCTGGCCATGGTTGTACTCAGTTCTAAGTGCCAGGCGGAAATTATTGTTGTTACGAATTTCAATTTGGACGAGTAAGACAGACAAATCTCTTGGAGCTAGTTCACGGTCTTCCGGATTACGCACTAGCGAAAGTGAGAACCAGTCTTCGCCAAACAATGGCTTTAGTTGTCGTTCTAGAGTTTCAAAAAGTGTTTGTCCTGCTGAATCAAGGAGCTCGATGCCAAGAAGAAAGAGGCCCGGCTCGTCCAATTCCGTAAGTTTTAGCACGATACTCCATGAAGCACAATTTCCAATTCAACCCTTGGATTATTCATTCTGCAGATTCCCCATCTCCATTGAATCGCTCGTTGCATAAACCTCGGCAAGTGCACGAAGTTGTGAGTTCGAAGCAAAGATGAGATCTGAGTGCGATACACCCGCAGGAACTTGTCCAGGAAGCAGTCGTAGAAGATCAGCAAAGAAGCGATTAGAAAGCACGCCGCGCTGCAATGCACGGATACCTCCAACTAAGACTGTCATCTCTGGAGCTGTCAGCCCCATCAATGAAGCCTTATCTACCAATAAAACTTCAACTGGCTGAGTGACACTCTTTGAGGTGAAGTCACGGAATCCATCCGCCTTAGGTTCAAGAACCGCAAATGAATGCATATCTGTTTGTGCTTGAGTTGCATCACCCCGGCCACCATTCTTGTGATGTGGTCATCAGCGTGAAGATATCTTTTTTAACTGCGTCAAGATCGAGTTTCTTAAATTCTTTTGCATAATCAAAATCTTCACCCATTGGATCATTCTTTGGAGAATTCTGATTGAGCACCTTAAGGTTTATTTGATTTGGCCACCATTCGGCGTTGGTCTTACCTTCGTTGGTAACAGCATGGCCCACTACTGGGCATTTATCGGCTTCTGTTGTGGTCATGCCTTAAATGTACCTACTAGGAGACTTTTCTAGTACTTTAATTCCCCCCTTAAGAGCCAGATAGCGCCAAGACTAATCATTTGGTCGTAGCATTACTAATCACATCCAAATTTTGGAGTCACATGAGTAGTAGCACTGATCTTGCCTTATTTGTTTCAGTCTTCCTTGCTTGCGCGGTTGAGGCGGTTGAGGCGGTAACAATTGTTCTTGCTGCGGGAACTGCCCGCGATTGGAAATCAGCATTCCGTGGTGTTGCCGCAGGACTACTTACCCTTGCAATCATTATTGGTATTGCAGGACCTGCAATATCAAGATTGCCTATTTCTAGTTTACGAATTTTAGTTGGTGGATTACTACTTGTTTTTGGGTTGCAGTGGCTTCGTAAAGCGATCATGCGATCAAGTGGATATAAATCATTACATGATGAGGATAAGATTTTTAGAGATGAAGTTGCAGCTGCTAGAGCTGCAGGAAAAGTAAGTCGAATTGGAATAGATGATTGGTATGCCTTTACCCTTTCATATAAGGGAGTATTACTTGAAGGACTTGAGGTTGCATTCATCGTGCTTACTTTTGGAACAATTCAGCACCAAGTAGGACTTGCATCCATTGCAGCAATAAGCGCTGTTGTGATTGTCAGTATCGCGGGCTTTGTATTGGCAAAACCACTTTCAAGAGTTCCTGAAAATGCTATGAAGTTCTCTGTTGGAATACTACTTACCTCTTTTGGTATTTTTTGGGGAGCAGAAGGATCTGGTGCGAAATGGCCTGGGGATAACTGGGCAGTTCTAGGACTTATTGCATTTGTTGGGGCTTTTTCATTTGCACTGGTAATTTACCTTAAAGGAAAGCGTGTGAAGCAGCGTAACGATGCGTTGGTGGAGATGAGTGAGTTTGCACGGGAAGTTATTCTTGAACCTAAATCAGGCGGATTTATTAATGGCGTAAAAGCTTTTGTTGATTTTTGGTATGACTTTATCATTGGGGATGACTGGACTATTGCAGCTGGAATTGTGATCGCCTTTTTTGCTACCGAATGGTTCAAGGGAAGCACCGGTCAGAGTTGGTATTTACTACCAATAGCAACACTTCTTTTGATTTCAAATAGCCTCGTGAAGGCAACTAATAAATAGATTTATTTAAATCCAAGCGCATTGCGATCAAGCCTGGCCGTTGCCATCATGTGCGGAACGGTAAGCGCCCACACAACTACGAGCAAAGACCACAGGAGTGAAGAACTAAATCCATTCTTATTACATAGGGCAAGCAATATCCCAATGACTACGGTTCCTGCCAAAGCTGGTATTCCGGGAATGATTGCTTGGATGAAAGATCCTTTTCCATCGCCGGCTTGGGCTGCTGCGACAGATTTAGGAAGTAAAAGCGTGAGACGGGCAGTGTGTCGGATGGCATGCCAAGCACCAAAGTAAAAAGCAAAAGCAACGAGCGGTGGAGTAATGAGAGCAAGGACCGCGAGTGCAATGAGATCTAGAACTTCACGGTATCTCTTATGAGATGCAAGCATGAAAAGTCCAAGCAAGGCAATCAGCAAAACTGAATATTTCAAGGTAGATGTGTAATTCCCAGCCCAGTGGATAAGCGCGGGGTTTACTTTTCCTAGTGCGCTAGAACTTTTCTGCTGTACTAAGGGGATTATTACTGGAAGACATCCCGCAGGCAGTGCATAGAAGACCTCGAGATATCTGGGCATAAGATTTTTCCCCGCCAAGCGGTCGTTTTCGGCTATAAAGGAAGCATCTCCAAAACCAAAGTGAAGCGCACTCATCCACACAACAACTTCAAACCCAACTACGTTCCATCGCAGAATTGCTAGTACTGCAATTAAAGCAATAGCAACATAGCCCGTGATAAATAAGGTAAATCGGATTTTTGAGTCCCGAGGAATGGTTATGAGGTGATCAACTGCTCCGTGTGGAATACCAATAGCTAGTGCGAATACTGAAAGTACTATCTGCCATGCCAGATTGTTTGCATCAATAACCCGCTGGAATAGGACACTCACAAGTATTGCGAAGATGATTGCAAGGTTTGAGAAGAGCCTGACCTGATTAAAAAGCCGACTTGCCACCTGGTTCATTAGGCAATTCTAGACAACTATCTAGTTTGGAGCAGAATAGGCACGTGATGAGATGGAGTTATATGGCCATGCTTGGCTTCACAGTCGTGGGCTCTTTCTGGCTTGAGATTGTTTTAAAAGTCGGCGTGCTTAAAAGATTTAGGCGCTTATTTTTGAGTATTGCCCCAAGTGCCTTTGTTTTTCTTTGTTGGGATGCATATGCCATCGCAAAACATCACTGGCGCTTTGATGAGAAGCAAATGCTTAGCATTATCGGCCCATTCCATATTCCATTAGAAGAGTATCTATTTTTTATTATCATTCCCATAGCTGCAATTATGACTCTTGAAGGTGTGAGAAAAGTAAAGAAGCAGTGGCCGGTAGGAGATGGTGATGATCTATAGCGATATAGCGATCGGCTCTCTCCTTTTTGCCGTGCTCTTTGATCTCTACGGAATCAAAACACAATTGCTTACAAAATCTGTTTTTTGGACTTCTTACGCAATTATTTTCCCAATGCAGCTTATTACCAACTGGTGGTTAACATCTCGCAATATCGTTATCTATAACCCGCATGCAATTATTGGCCGCAGATTAGCTGGGGCCCCGCTAGAAGATCTTCTCTTTGGCTTCTCACTAGTTCTTACTGTTATGTCTATGTGGGTCTATCTGGGCAAGCGGGGAGTTCGAAAGTAGTTATTTATTTGTAAAAGAGTAAACAACCAAGAGCGCTGCAATAATCCCAACTACAATTTGAGTAGTGCGATTTGCTAGGTATTTTTGAGTCGCTTTAGTAAATGTCGCTGCAAGCAAGATAAGCCCAGGAATCACAATTGTCAGGCTATGAATCAGCACGTTGTGGTGACCCGTTTGGTAGCGCAAATTAATAAGCCCAAGTGCGATAAGCAGATAGCCGCCATAGCGAAGATTTGTCATATCTCTATCCTAACAATTATCGATTGAGTAAATGAAAAAGGCGCCAGTTTCCTGGCGCCTTTTTCATTACTAATTACTAGTAATTAGTGATCGTCCTTCATACCTTCTGCGATCGACTTCATGCGAGCGATCTTGTAGATGGTTAGACCAAACACGCACTTTGCAAGTACGTCTGCAATTGTGTAACCGATCTGACGATCAGTGAACAAGTTAGCAATTTGGCTCATTGAAGGGTTCTTTACCAACACCGGAATGAGGTAAGAGATT
>CAIUHY010000043.1 GCA_903899145.1 uncultured Actinomycetes bacterium | reverse complement strand
GCGGCAGTTGCAACTCCACCAGCTAGGACTGCTCCACCAATAAAGCCAATAGCAATCTTTGAAAACGTATTTAAATCTCTCAATCTACGCATTGCGTGATCAACCTTTCTAAGTTATCAACAGTTTCTATTGGGAAATCAAAGCCCGTAATCCCTAAAGAATAACCTGTGTGGGCTAAGAATTTCCTGAGAGCTCCATATGCCGAACAGAGGGAAAAGCGTAGACCCCTAAGACCACAATCAAAGTAATCAATGAGAAAAGCTCCATTGCGCGCGTGACTCCTATCGCTGCAGCAAGTGGGGCCGCAATTGCCAAACCAACAGGACGAAGCATCATGGTTCCAAGAGCGTCATAGGCGGAAACTCTTGAAAGTGACTCTCGTGGGATTGTCCGTTGAAAACATGTACTCCAGATTGTTGACCATAAATCCAAAGTAATTCCCCAAAAGAAAGCGGCAGCCATAATTATCACAAGTGAGAATGGCCTAGCAAGCAAGAAAAGATAAATAGGACATGTGAAAGTAATAAGAACAAGAAAACGCATTGGCTTCTTGAGTTTTACTTTCATGCCAATGAGTGAGCCCACAAGATATCCGATAGTTTCACATGAGATTACAGTGGCCCAAGACCTAGCACCATGAAATGATTTGAGTGAAATTACAGGCCCCAAGACGTTATCTCCTGCCGACCAGGCCATAACAAGAAGTGAAAACCCAAAGACTGTCACGACAATCCAAGGATAGGAAGTGAATACTCTCCACCCGTGGCGTAAATCTTGGAACATAGAATTTTCAGTGACAACTCCTGGTGGAGTTAATTTATATAGACCAATGATCATACTTCCGGCAAAAATAAATGTGAGCGCATCAATCCCAAGTGCCCACGTACTTCCATATGTACTCACGATAAATCCACCCACTGCAGTTCCGATAATTGTTGAGAAATTTGATAGGAACTGATTAATTGCATTACCTTGCTGGAGGTTTTCCTCTGGCAAAAGCGCAGGCAACAATCCTGTCATTGATGGCCAAAAAATTCCCCACATAATTCCAAAACTTATATTTGAAAAAAGAAGAGCAGCTAAGGGAACATTCCCGGTATGGAAGTAATAGACCTGAACAAGCAAACAAGAACCAGCGATGACATCTGATGCACCACACATAAATACTCGGCCATATTTATCTGCAAGCACCCCTCCAAATGGAAGGACACAGAGCAAGGCAACTGTGCTAGAACCTAATACAAGACCAAGTTCACTTGCACTCCCATTTTTAAGATGCAAAATACCAAAGGCAAGAGCGATAGGGCCCATTCCATTTCCAAAGCTTGAAATGAAACGCGCAAGGTAGAAGCGCTTTACATGGCGGTGAGCCAAAGTTCGTTTAAGACTCATTATTTTGTAGAAGATTCAATTCTCTTAAGTACTTCATGAATTTCTTTTGAAATTTTGCGAAGTTCCGTAATTTCTTTGCGGTTCTGCTCTCTTGATTCTTTAGCTAATTCAAACTCACCCAAGCTGGCAGTATGTGTTTCATTGATCTTTTGCTCAACTGCAGCAGAAGAAACATTTTGTCCGACCATGATGATTGATAGAAGGACCAACTGTAGAAATGTCTGTGCTACCCAGGCAACGATAATAATCAAATCCCCGGTTTTAAGAGCCGCGGGCAGCGAAATGAGTGCGATCAAAGCAAAGGCATATGCGCACCACATAGTAGAAACACCTGACGTGATCTTTGCTGCTAATTTTGTGTTGAAGCTATTAACTTTTTCTAGCATGCCTTAAGTTTACTTAAGTGTGAGTGATTCACCGTGAACATACTTATGAGTTGGTCCGCCTTTTAATATATGCACGCTTGCAACCCCACGGACTTTGAACGTTAAATCTAAATAGCTCGTCTCTGGGTCTAAACCACAGACTGCGGCGGTGCCTTCATCAACACCGATGACCCAGACACCATCAGGTGCCTTGAGCATGTGCGAAGCTGCCGCATCTGGAATCCACCCAAAGAATTTGTTGTAGTGAGGAATTGTTCGAATCGTTGGAAGAATATTTAATCCGGGAGATCCTTCTTCTTTCATCTTACGAAAATTAGGAATATCACCAGCCATCGCCATAGCACCTGCGCTGCATCCAGCTAGTGATGCACCACTTCGCCAATTTTTCTCAATCACCCCCCATACAGGTGTATGTATTAAAGAGGCCGCCAAATAATGTGGGTCGCCACCTGATAGATAAATAAGTCCGGCATCTTCAATAAGCGCTGCAATATCTTTATTCATCGCATCATCGCGGTTAAATACAGGCAAAAATATTTGTTCTGCACCGATTCGATCAGCTTGTTCCTTACCAAGTTTGCGCCAATATTCAAGACGGGTTTGGGTTTCACGTCCTGCTGCTAGTGGTATTTGAACAAATGTATTTTTCTTTCCACGCTCTATGCCTTTTCTCAGCAGTGCGGCTTCAAGATCTTGCATCGCAGGTAAATATTCACCAGAACCGACTAATGCAAGGGCTCCAACGTGCTCCATGTCTTCACTCTAGTCTGTAAGATTCACCGCATGCGAGGACGGAAAACTATTGCGATCATTTCCGTCGCAATGACCTTTCTTTCGCTCTCCTTCTACCTCTTTGCTAAAGGAGCGGGCAGCGCGATCCCACGCTCAAGTGTTCTTAATGGTGCAAAGAAATCACCACACGGTGATACGAATATACTTTTACTTGGCTTGGATTCTAGGCGTGATAACAATGGTAATAACTTGCCACGCAAACTTCTAGACATCATGCATGTGGGCTCAAGTAGTTCAATTGGTGGGTACAACACCAACACGATGATCTTGATCCATATTCCGGCAGATGGATCACACGCTGTCGCGATTTCAATTCCTCGTGATGACTATGTCAATGTTACTGGGTATGGTCCGCAAAAGATTAAAGAAGCATATGGACTAGCTAAGTACAGTTCAGAGCTCAAACTTATTAAAGCAGGAGTACAAAACCCAGATCGGGAGAAACAAAGTAGGGATGTTGGACGCGCACTGACTATCGCAACTGTAGGAACATTGCTGAATGTTCCTATCGATCACTTCGCAGAGGTAAACCTTGTTGGTTTCTATGATCTTGCTAATGCAATTGGAGGCGTGCAAGTCTGTCTCAATCACGCAGTAAATGATGCCCAATACTCTGGTGCGATCCTTCCTGCAGGACTTCAAACAATTACAGGCGCTCAAGCTCTTGCTTTTGTTCGCCAGCGCCATGGACTGCCAAATGGCGACCTGGATCGAACACATAGGCAACAAGCATTTATTACTGGAGTTATTACTAAGTTCCGCACCCAAGGTTTATTTGGTGATCTTGGCAAACTCAAGAGTTTGCTCGGTGTTGCTCAGAAAGATGTAGTAATCGATACCGGGTGGGACGTACTTGGCTTTTTGCCACAAGCAAAAGCACTTACTGGCGGTCATATTACTTTCCACACCTTGCCTATTGAAGGTTACGCGATGCGCAATAGCCAGTCAGTGAATTTGATTGACATCCCAACTGTTCAAAAATTTACACATGATCTCTTCTATCCAGCTCCGAAAAGCACTGCATCTCCAAGCCCAAGTCCAAGTTCTTCAACAAAGAGTGCTACCGCGAAACACTTTAACTATGCACACCTGGCAAATGGAGGCGCAGTAAATGGTGCAGGAATACCGTGTGTTAACTAATGTTTTATAGCCTATTAGCACTCGTCGTCGGATCGCTCACCTCGGTCCAATCACGGGTAAACGGACAACTTTCAAAAGATATCCATAATGGAATTGCTGCTGCTCTGATCTCGTTTCTCTCTGGATGGCTATTTGTTACCCTTGTATGTATTTTATGGAAACCAGATCGTAATGGTCTAATAAATATATGGAAAGCAGTTCGCGCCCGCAGATTAAAGCCTTGGGAGGTTATCGGCGGAATGGGTGGGGGGTTCTTTATAGCCATTCAGAGCATTACTGTTCCAATCATTGGCGTTGCGATTTTCACAATATGCGCAGTTGGTGGCCAAACTATTTCATCCATGGTTCTCGATCTCTTAGGATTATCTCCATCTGGAAAGCACAAAGTAACGCCGGTGCGAGCAATCACAGCGATCGTTACATTGATTTCAGTGACTATTGCTGTTTACCCAGACCTTAAGAGTTCAACATTCAGATTTGCACCTATCGCTTTTGCAATTACTGTTGGAATTGTTATTTCATTTCAACAAGCAGTAAATGGCCGAGTAAACGTGGTTTCTACTAGGCCACTCGCCACAACATTTGTGAACTTTCTTATGGGTTCAACAGTTCTCATAATTGCTCTTATTATTGATTTAGTTCGTGGAGGAACAATAGGAGCGCTGCCTACTAGTTTCGTGGTTTACCTAGGTGGGATCATCGGGGTTGTTTATATTTCAGTTTCAGCGTTTACGGTTCGGCATATCGGAATTCTTAATATGATTTTATTTAGCGTGACAGGGCAACTAATCGGCGCCTTACTCCTTGATTGGTTGGCACCCGCCGCTCACACGAAAGTCACAGCCTATTTACTTACGGGCACTGCAATGACACTAGCCGCAGTACTCTCTTCACGCTTGTTTACTCTTAATAGAGCAAAGAAGGTGCTCAATAACCCACTGGCTCAATAGCTATGTAAGTGGGATACTTTTCCTCTTATGCCAAAGATCTCAGCTCCCACGATTCACGAACACAGGGAATTGCGACGTCAACAACTCATTAGCGCTTCCCTTGAGTTAGCCCTGGATGAAGGGGCAGGTGCAGTCACTGTGGCAGCGGTGGCAAAGAAGGCGGGATTGGCAAGAAGTTCCATCTATGAATACTTCGCATCTAGCGCTGATTTGATCGCTGATTTAATTATTGAAGAATTGGATTACTACTCAAACAGACTCGCACATGCGATTGTCGATGTCACTGATCCCTTTGAAAAAATTGAGCACTGGATTGCTGAAGGACTTCGCTATGTAGCCGACGGCCGCCACATGCTGGTGAAATCTTTGAACACAATTAGTACTCCTGAATCCCGAAAAGAAGAAATCTCTATGGGTCACCGCAAGATGATTGCGCCACTTCGCCAAGCGCTGGTTGAGACAGGTATTAAAGATCCTGTCGCTGCGGCTGCTTTTCTATCCAGCGTGACAGATGCGGCAAGCATTCGAATTGATGCTGGAAATGAGGCAGAGCTCGAAATACAGAGCGCAATTATATTCGCACTCGCAGGACTTCGAGCTCTAGCTCGTAACTAATTACTTAGCTGAGAAAGTAAACGGAATAGTTTGATCTTGTGATTTATCGTTTGCTGCGTTGTGGTCATTAGTAATAAAGAAGACACAGGTAGTGTGAATACAATCGCCCTTTGCAAAATATGGGACTGGCTTCATTGTGATTTTTCCAGCAGCTGATGTGGCGCCTTGTGCGATATCGGCTTTGACTGAACTTACCCAAGCTTGGGCGGTTTGGTCTGAATCACAGACTGTTGGTGCTGCACCCTTTGTTGCCGGAGCCATACATTCTTCAATGTAAACGCCGTTCTTAGCAGGGAGCTTTGATAGTTTAAAGTTTACAACTGCGCCTTTTTGTGGCAAATTTTTTGTTGGTGTTGCAGTCACAGTTGCTTTTGCTTCCGCAAAAGGAGCTGAAAAGACAACTAAGCCCAGTGCTAGTGCTGTGATAACTTTCTTATTCATGATTTTTCTCGTCTCTATGTAGTTGGTTTATTTGCTAAAGGAAAGTGGGACATATAAATCGTGTGTTCGATCTTGTGTACGGGTGTGATCTGCGCGAACATAAACAGCACACGGAGTTTTACGGCAATCAAGTGTTTCTATCATTGGTGAAACTTTCAGTGAAATTGAAAAAGAACCGTGTGCCTTAAATGGAATTGCTGAACCACGACCATAACTTGGTGGATTTGATGAAATCCAATAAGAAGCTCCTAGCTTGCCAGTCTTATCCGCCCCTCCGCCACAAGGTGTTGGAAGCGCGGATGCAACAGTAATCTTGCACATTGCAACATAAATACCAACAGTTTGGTCAAAATTCTTTCCTGAAACAGTAAGAACATCACCGGATTTAATAGCGGTTGTCTTTGATACGCTCAAAATCTCACCATGTGTTCCAGTTACTGCTTCTGCTGGGTTGATAGTAGATAAGAGAAAAATGGCGGCTACAAAAATAATCCCTTTTCTCACTAGGTAAATGTAAGTGATAGATAAAAAATATGCGCCGACAAAATAGGGGTTGGGTGTCGGTAAAGAGAGTGTGATAATTCGCAAGTGAGAAAGCCAATGTTGATTATGACACTTGCTCTCTCCTTTTTGTTCTCAGGAATTACTCAAGTGAGTGCAACACCAGAAAATATCTCAAGTAGCGCCGTGGTATTACCTACTGTTCATTCAGGTGAAAGCCCTAAATTTCATAGAGTCGTTGCTTTGGCAAATGGCTCTGCTGAAATTGTTGCCGCGCTTGGCTATCTCAATATCCTTATTGGCCGGGATATTGCTTCGACAATGCCAATACTTACAAATATTCCAATTGATGAATCAGGAATGCAGGTTTCAGCAGAGAAGGTACTTTCCCAAAAACCTGATCTCATACTTATTGATTCAAATACATCGCCATCAAGTGCCTTAGCAACATTTAAACAAGCACACATTCCAATGGTAAATATTGCAACCACTTTCTCTTTATCAGGTATCAAAAGTAAAGAGATGGCTGTAGCAAACGCCATAGGTACACCAAAAGCTGGAAGCTTGCTCTCTGCGCAAGTAAGGAGCGTCAAGGGCGCTGCAACTGGAATTAAGGTTGCTTTTCTCTATCTTCGTGGAACAGCGTCAATATATTTAATTGGCGGTAAAGGTTCCGGGGCAGATTCCTTACTAAATGCAATCGGGGTACGAGATGTAGGCGCTGAAAATCTTAAATTACCTTTCAACGCGCTCTCATCTGAGGAGCTCATCAAACTTCAACCTGATGTACTTCTCCTTATGAGCAAAGGGCTAACTTCAGTCGGTGGAATTTCAGGGTTAGTTGCACTTCCTGGCATTGCTCAAACACCTGCAGGAGGACATAAAAGAGTCGTCACGGTTGATGATTCACTTCTCCTTTCATTTGGCCCTCGCACAGTCCCTATGGCACAAATGCTTCGCCTTTTGATCATTGCGGCGGCTAAGCTATGAAAAAGAAAGTTATTTATATAGCAACGATACTTATTATGCTGGCACTCTTTGTGCTCTCATTAAAAATTGGGATTCTTCAAGTTCATGAATCTTTATGGTCACTCATTGGCAAGCACTCAATTGAAGGACAAACCGTATGGGGAGTTCGCTTCCCTAGGGCACTTGGCGCAATCATTATTGGTGCGGGGCTTGGTATTGCAGGTGCAATTGCGCAGGGGATCTTTCGTAATCCAATTGCTGAACCAACTTTGATTGGCCTGTCCAGTGGTGCGACACTGGGAACAATCGCAATCATTGCAAGTGGTGCATCAAGCTTTGGTACACGGATGAACGTTGTTTCGGCAGTATCTGCAGCACTTTTAACAGCGTTACTGGTGCAGTGGTTAGCGCCTAATAAAGGTTTGGGCTTTTTGCTAACAGGTATTGCTGTTTCTGCCATTCTTACGGCGGCCGCTGGGTTACTTATAACGATGTCGCCTAAACCTGGAATCCAATCACTGTCATTCTGGAATTTCGGCTCACTCTCATTACTGAACAACGCAACAGTTGGTTTAATTGCGCCTTACGTTGAAACTGGAATAATCATTGCTTTCTTCGTTTCTAGAAGACTTGACATTTACTCCCTCGGAGAGAATTCATCACTTTATATGGGTGTGAATCCAAAAAGATTACGGCTATGGGCTGTCATCTCACTTGCGTTCCTTATTGGAGCATCGGTAAGTGCAGTCGGTTCAATTGCATTTCTTGGCTTGCTAGTTCCACATATTGTCAGATTGATGATTGGCCCAGCACATAGACGTCTCATGTCGCTGAGCGGCTTTGTCGGAGCAATTGTGCTACTCATTGCAGATTTACTTGCTCGCACAATATTTGAACCAAATGAAATACCGTTGGGGCTTTTAACTTCAATACTTGGCGCCCCCGCACTCGTTGTTTTACTCAAACTGCGCAGCGCAACCTGGGTGAATCATGATTGAAATTAAGAAAGTCGCATTTAAGCGGGGTGAGAATCAGATCTTTACATCCCTGAGCGCACGGATAAAGCCTGGTGAAGCCGTACTTCTTAGCGGAGCGAACGGTGTTGGTAAAACAACACTACTGCAGCTCATTGGCGGAGTGCTGCGGGTTCAGTCAGGTGAGATATTAATCAACGGCAGGAATGTGGAAGACCTCAGCATAAAAGAACAGGCAAGTATTCGTTCTGTTGCTCCTCAGAGACGTAATTTCTCCCTTGCCTACACTGTTGAACAGGTAATCAAATTTGTTCCTAGGAAACTCAAAGTTGAAAATACGGACTTCATCATTGATACCTTGGGTCTTAGGACTTTACTCCATAAGAAAGTAACTGAACTCTCTGGCGGTGAGCAAGAGCGTGTGAGTTTAGCTTTGGCGTTTTGTCAGAGAGCTGACTACTACTTGCTCGATGAGCCTTTTAGCGCGCAAGATAGTAAATCGATCAAGGACATTATTAAAGTGATTAAATCACTAAAGAAAGCAGATAAGGGCGTCCTGGTCATTAGTCATAACCAAGAAGCCCTTACTCAATACTTTGATCGGGAAATTAAGCTTTCTTAGGTTTGCGAGGACCATCAAACTTTTTTCCTGTAAATTTTTTCTCACCCGCAGTTTTCTTAAATGCAGGACGACCTGAAGGACTCCGTTTTTCATCGAGTGCTTTACGCTTTTCAATAGGCATGCGTGGTTGCTTCTTTGCAGGCCTTGCACTTCTTTCTGGCCGAGTGCTTCGATCAGTCCTATCTGACTTTTCAAATCTATTTGGGCGTTCAGAACGCGCAGGACGTTCACTTTGATCAGCTCTATCAGGACGTGAGTAGCGATCACTAACTGGCGCTTCTTTCTTAAATTCTTTTTTGAAATCAGATTTAGCAAAGCGTCCTCCGCCTTCGCGACGCTTTTTGAATTCACCTTCACGCTTTGGAGCGCGGTTACGGCTTCCAGGTTTGCGATCATTACGGCTTGGCTTTTCTGGTTCAGCAGCAATGGGGATACCAGATGGTTTCTGCGCGCCTGTAATTTTCACAAGCTCTTGATCTCCTGGACGAACTTGATTTTCAATAAGCTTCACAGCAGCACGGTTTGTAATTCCAAATACAGCCTTCTTCTGCTTATGAGTAGCAAGAGTGACAACCGTTCCGGTTGCTCCTGCGCGCGCTGTTCGGCCAGCACGGTGGAGATAATCTTTATGATCGGCCGGTGCATCAACGTGCACAACGAGGGAAACATCATCAACGTGAATACCGCGAGCAGCAACATCCGTTGCAACGAGGGCATTAGCACGACCTTCTTTAAATGCTTTAAGAACACGTGTGCGCTGACCTTGTGACTTGCCGCCATGCAATACGCCTACTGGCACACCGCTGCGAAGCATCTTCTCAGCGAGCTTATCTGCTCCATGCTTTGTGCGGACGAAGAAAATCGTCTTGCCGGTACGCGCCGCAATTTGAGTAGAGATCTCATCTTTATGCCCTTGGTCCAAAATTAGGATGTGGTGGGACATGTCAACAGAGCGTGACTTTTCGTTTTCAAGAGAGTGCGTGATTGGGTTCTTTAAAAAGCGTTTAACTAGTGTGTCAACATCGCGGTCTAGTGTCGCTGAGAAAAGTAATCGTTGTCCGTCATCTTTAGTAAGAGAGAGAATCTCTTTAACAACAGGTAAAAAGCCCATATCAGCCATCTGATCTGCTTCATCAAGAACAGTAATCATGACATCTGAAAGATCAATATGTTTCTTCTCTAAAAGATCTATAAGGCGCCCTGGCGTTGCGACGATAATTGGGACACCGCGCTTGAGTGCTTGGATCTGACCAATATAAGAAAGTCCACCAGCAACAACTTGTGAACCGAGGCCAACACGACGTGAAAGAGGAGCAATAACATCGTTGATTTGAACAGCAAGCTCACGTGTTGGAGAAAGGATTAATCCCAGTGGCTTATGAGGCTTTGCGGTGCGGCCATTAAGTCTGGTCAACATAGCTAAACCAAATGCAAGTGTTTTACCTGATCCGGTTTGCCCGCGGCCTAGGACATCACGGCCACCAATCGCATCCGGCAGTGTTGCTACCTGGATGGGGAATGGCGATGTAATTCCTTCATTTTCCAGCGCATCACAGAGCGCAGGAGTAACACCTAAATTTCTAAATGACATTTTCTAACAACCAATCAAGAGACATAAATGCGTGTCTCATTGGTGATTAGTGCTCAAGACTCGCAAGCGAATAACCGAATTCTACCCTACTTAATTGCTG
>CAIUHY010000042.1 GCA_903899145.1 uncultured Actinomycetes bacterium | reverse complement strand
TGTGATTGGAATACGAATACAAGCAGAGCGGTTACGCGCTGAGTACACGAGGTTTACAGGTGCTTCATATCCAGGAACCAAACGGTGATATGAGTTCACTGTTGGGTTAGTGAAAGCAAGAAGTGATGGAGCGTGCTTCAAAAGTCCGCCGATATACCAGCGGGCCATATCTGAAAGATCTCCGTATGTTCCATCTGTGAAGAACAGTGGCTTGCCGTCTTTCCATAGTGATTGGTGAACGTGCATACCTGAACCGTTATCACCAAAGAGTGGCTTTGGCATAAATGTTGCAGTTTTGCCGTTTTCCCAAGCTACGTTCTTAATGATGTATTTAAACTTCATAACATCATCGCCAGCTTGAAGAATGTCGCTGAAACGATAGTTAATTTCCATCTGACCAGCTGTACCAACTTCGTGGTGCGAGCGCTCAACAAGTAGTCCAACCTTGCCAAGTGCCATAACCATTGCATCGCGGATGTCAGCGAGCTGATCTGTTGGTGATACTGGGAAATATCCACCCTTGTAGCGAGTCTTATAACCACGGTTAGGTGAACCATCTGATTCCATATCAACGCCGGTATTCCAAGCGCCTTCAACTGAATCAATGAAGTGGTGAGAAGAGTTTTGAGAGGTAGCAAAGTTCACTTCATCAAAGACATAGAACTCTGCTTCTGGAGCAAAGAATGCTGTGTCAGCGATACCGGTTGACTTCAAATATTCAACTGCCTTAGCAACAACACCACGTGGGTCACGGCTATAAGGAGAGTCATCGATTGGGTTATGAACTGAGAAGTTAATAACAAGGGTCTTCTCTTTGCGGAAAGGATCAACGAATGCGCTGCTAGGAATTGGCAGGAGTTTCATATCTGATTCGTGAATTGCTTGGAATCCACGGATCGATGATCCGTCAAACATCAAACCATCAGTGAAGACTGCTTCATCAAATGACTCAACTGGAACGTTAAAGTGTTGTTGAACACCTGGAAGATCAATGAAGCGGATATCAACAAGCTTCACATCTTCTTTCTTGATGAAAGCAAAAATTTCAGATGAATTCTTAAACATTTGTCTCCCGATAATTAGTCAGATATCCGACCAAGCGCATCGATGGGCTTGGTGGCTTTTTGCTGATGGCGAAATCATAGGATCTCAGGGCCAAAATGCGATAACCGCAGTGTTACAGTCATGTTTCGGGTGCTGGGTCAGTGTCCAGACTCACGTGAGTTAGCCTTCTGGCATGCTCACTCAAGCCTCCTTTGGCCGCCGTTTGACCGCCCTGACCATCGATTGGTTCATGTGCCTCTTGATTGCCGGGCTCATCTCGGGACCTGGTGGGTCGAGGACTTCATTCACCCCACTAGGGCTTTTTTTTATTGAAGTATTTATTTTGACGGCGCTTACCGGTTCATCTGCTGGGCAAAAAGTGATGCTGCTTAAGGTTGTTGACATGGGGGATGGGTCGAGAGTAAATACGATAAGAATTTTAATCCGCACGCTGCTCTTATGTTTAGTATTTCCAGCGCTTATGACAAAAGAAGGTCGTGGTTACCATGACATCTTTGCAAACAGTATTGTTGTGTGGGTAAAAAAAACTTCTTAAAACTTATCTTTTAGGAAGTCGAACACCCTTAGGCATTGGGCCCTTTGGAATTGGCATATTTAATCCACCAACACCTTTTAAGCGAGTGCGAACTTCACGAAGCTGGCCTTTTGAGAGCTTCTTAGGAAGTTTCTTCACTGCCTTCTGCAATTTGCGAAGACTTACCTGGCCACTGTGATCGCCAACAATAATTTCAGTAATTGCGATGCCTGGGATAAAGCGCTCCATCTTGCGACGCTCATCGATGAGAAGTGCGCGAACTCCAGCGCCGCCTTCACCAATTAAAATAATTCCAGCGCGGCCCACAGTTCTATGGACCATATCTTGGGTGCGAGAGACACTAACAGCAGGAGTTGTTGTGAATCCTTTGCGGATTGACATCAGCACACTTGCCCCTGCTCCTAACTGGTTTTCAATACTGGCAAATGCTGCTGAGTTTGCAAAGCGTGTGAAGAGGAAGAATGCAACCAAGATACCAACAGGAATTCCAAGAATTCCGAAGTAAACAGGGTGATGAAGACTTTTGCCGAGGAGGTATCCACCAATAATCACAATGATAAAAGCAAGTGCGCACCACACCAGTGAAAGTGGCTTATTCTTTTTTGTTAAGGCAAACGCATCCTTGAGAACAGCTAGTTGTCCTTGCTTCTCTGGTTCAGCCATTGTCCTGCTCCTTTGCGCGTTGTTTGCGTGATTCCTCTAGCGTTATTGCTGTGCCACCTAAACGAGCCGGCGCCCACCATTGACCTGTATGGGAGTCAGGATAATTGGATTGGACCGAATCTAAAAGTTTGAGCATGCGCTTCTTTAATTCAGCCTCAGCTACCTCAACATTATCAGCCTTTGTGACGACAAATGGCTTACCAAAAGAGACTGAAATTGGAAATTTATTACGACCAAAATCTGGCTTCTGCTTTTTTGTAATGATTCTTTGGCTGCCCCACACTGCTACAGGAATGATCGGTACGCCAGCGCCCATTGCTAAACGAACTGCCCCACTTTTGAGTTCATCGATTTCAAAGCTGAGGGAGGTTGTCCCTTCAGGAAATATTCCAACTATTTCTCCGCTGCGAAGAGCACGAAGTGCAGCGACAAATGATGATGTTCCGCTATCTCGATCAACGCTGATGTGGTGCATACCCCGCATAAGGGGCCCAGATATTTTGTGATCAAAGATCTCTCGCTTTGCCATAAAGCGGATGTAACGATCGGAGGGAAGGGCGGCAGTACCAACGAGAGCAAAATCTAGGTAGCCAATGTGGTTCATACATAAAACTGCGCCGCCGTTTTGAGGAACATTTTCAATTCCTTCAAAATCAAAGCGCAGCCCTAAATATTTCCAGAGTGTTTTTATTGCAACAATTACTGGGGGATAGACCAGATCAGCCACGAAGTAGAGCCTTCTTCTCTTGTGCTTGCTTATAAAGTCTGCCCGCTCTATAACTCGAACGAACAAGTGGACCGCTCATGACTCCAAGGAAACCAATTTCTTCTGCTTCTGCTGCAAGTTCAACAAACTCATGTGGCTTCACCCAACGTATAACAGGATGATGCTTAGGTGTTGGGCGAAGATACTGCGTAATAGTTATCAGATCACATCCCGCATCATGGAGGTCTTGTAGTGCTTGTGAGACTTCTTCGCGCGTCTCGCCCATTCCAAGAATGAGATTGGACTTTGTTACTAAGCCAAATGCTTGGGCTTGTGAAAGAACATCGAGGGAACGGTCATATCTAAATGCAGGACGGATCTCTTTAAAGATTCGAGGGACTGTTTCAAGGTTATGTGCGAAGACTTCTGGGCGAGTTTCAAATACTTCATTGAGTAGATGAGCCTTGCCACTGAAATCTGGAGCGAGCATTTCAACGCCTGTATCTGGGTTAAGAGCGTGAACGGCGCGAATTGTCTCTGCATAGAGCCAAGAACCTTCATCATCTAGATCATCACGTGTAACACCAGTGATTGTTGCGTAACGAAGTTCCATACTCTGTACAGATTCAGCAACACGCCTTGGTTCATCGCGATCGAGTGGTTCTGGTTTACCTGTATCAATATTGCAAAAGTCACAACGACGCGTACAACGTTCTCCGCCAATAAGAAATGTCGCTTCCCGATCTTCCCAGCATTCAAAGATATTTGGGCAGGCTGCTTCTTGGCAGACAGTGTGAAGACCTTCACGCACGACAAGTGAACGAAGCTTTGTGTATTCAGGGCCCATATTGGCACGAGTTTTAATCCACTCTGGTTTGCGCTCAATTGGCACAGCAGCATTACGTGCTTCGATGCGAAGTAGTCGGCGACCCTCTGGGGCAAGTGTCATGAAGTCACCCTTTCTAGAGCTTTAATAATTCTTTTTTCAACACTTTGAGTTACTTCAGCGATATCGATGGCGCGTCGGAGTTCTGTTGCCATAGAAGTGACATCAGCATCTGGAATACCGCAAGGAACGATTTTAGAAAATGCGCTCATATCGGGATTTACGTTGAGTGCAAAGCCGTGCATCGTGACACCCTTGGAAACGCGGATGCCAATGGCAGCAATCTTGCGATCACTTTGAGCGTCCCTGATCCACACACCTGATCTATCGCAATATTGCTCAGTAGCAATGCCAAAATCAGCGCATACTTCAATAAGTGCCTTTTCTATCTCGCGTACAAAACCTACAACGTCATTTCTATTCTTGAGTTTCACAATCGGATAACCAACAAGTTGGCCTTGCCCGTGCCACGTGATCTTTCCGCCGCGGTCCACATCAATAACTGGAGTTCCATCTACTGGACGCTCATCAATC
>CAIUHY010000041.1 GCA_903899145.1 uncultured Actinomycetes bacterium | reverse complement strand
CCTGCAGCTTCTAGCAACTTTCTTATTGCAGGAACAGGTCCAATACCAAATTGATAAGGAGCAACACCCGCTACCTGGTAACCAAGGATCTGCGCTCTTGATGTAAGTTCATGCTTTGCTAGTGCTTCATCTGATGCAACAAGAACGGCGCTTGCACCATCAGATAGTGGCGATGCGTTTCCTGCAGTGATTACTCCGCTAGCAGAAAATGAAGATTTGAGGTTTGTCAGTGCTTCAAGAGTTGTTGTGGGGCGGATTGTTTCATCGATAGTGAGCTTGTCACTTCCTGGAACAGCGATGACATCAGATGTGAAGAAACCACTCTCCCACGCTGCAGCAGCTCTTTGATGAGAGGCAGCGGCCCACTCATCACTTTCTTTGCGAGAAATTTTATGTTCTACTGCAAGTTTCTCTGTTGCCTCACCGAGTGAAAGAATTGTTCTTCCTTCATCATGCTTGGCCATCTTGGGGTTAATAAATCTCCACCCAAGCGCCGTATCAAATGTTGGTCCTGGCTTTGCCCAAGCTTTACTTGGCTTTTCGCTCACCCATGGAGCACGAGTCATTGATTCAGCTCCGCCTGCAATAACGACAGAATTTCTCCCAGCCACGATTGATTCATGAGCACTTGCTATCGCTTGTAAACCTGATGCGCATAAACGATTGACCGTATAACCGGGAACGGTATTTGGCATTCCTGCAAGTAAGAGCGCCATTCGTGCAAGGTTTCTATTGTCATCACCCGATTGATTTGCTGCGCCAAAAATCACTTCATCGATCTCGCCACCGGAAATCTTTGAGCGCTCCAAAATTGCTGTGATCACAGATGCTGCTAAATCATCTGCTCTCGTTTCAGCCAAAGCTCCGCCGTACTTACCCACATGGGTTCGTACGGTGTGAGCGATAAATGTTGACATGCTATTTCCTACTCAAAATAGATTTCATGGCTTCAAGAAGTGCTTTTTGTGGATCACTTGAGATGCTCATACTTCTCCAGCCAACGTAGTTATCTGGACGGACAAGCACACAACCATCCTCATTGACTTCACGCACACGCGCCCAATCGTCATAGAGATCTGTGTATTCATGTCCTGGACCAATGATGTAGGCACTGACATCTACACCTAACTCTTTGGAGACTGCGCTTGCAGCCTTCTCCCATGGCGCACCTGAAATGCCGGTAAGAAGTGCGAACTTTCCATAACCGCCAAGGTCTTTGGTGCTGACCTTAAATCCATTCTTACCTAGCCACACGTGTGGCACACGTGCACCTGGCCATGTTGTTGGGTGATAGAAAAGTTCAGAGTCGCGTGTAAATGCTGGTTCTGGTGTTCCATCTTTCACAACTGCGCTAGATGCATAGCGTTGACCGAGTTCAACACCGTGGGCATTAAATTCATAATCTTTAAGCTCAAGGGCTGTCTTGAGTTCAGCTCTACGTTTTGCTCCTTCTGGAGTGTTATCGCGGCGTGAATCAATATTTGTCTGCATCGCCTTTGGATCATTAGTTCCCAATACTCCAAGTGCTTGCAAGATTGCGCCGAACTCTTCGATGCTCTTGTTGGCACGAAGAACAATCTGCTTGCCTACGGGTGCACGTTCTGCTGTATATGAATCAAGTAACCCAGTACCTGCTTGTCCTTTAAGAACATAGGAAAGCTTCCATGCCAAGTTGTATGCATCTTGAACAGATGTATTTGATCCAAGTCCATTTGATGGTGGATGGCGGTGAGTTGCATCGCCCATAGCAAATACACGACCCTTGTTATATTCCTTGGCATACATCTTGTTATTGCCCCATACAGATGTTGAAGTAATTTCAACCTTTAGATTCTGATCTCCCACCAAGTTACGAACAAGATCAATTGCCATCTCATCTGTTACTACAGGAGCAGGCTGGTTAATGTCATAACCCCAGACAATGAGCCATTCATTCCATGGGCGCACCATACGGACTAATCCAAGTCCAATTCCCCCAATGGTTGAACCAGGTTGAAGAACCCAATACAAAACACTTGGCCGGTGAGCAACATATTGAGAGAGGTCAGCCTTGAAAACAATATTCATGCTTCCGGCAACGTCCATCTGTCCTTCCATAGGAAGTCCTGCTTGTTCAACTACCTTCGAGCGCCCGCCATCGGCCCCAACTAAATATTTGCTACGGATCTGGTATTCACTACCGGTTACGCGGTCTCGCACGGTAGTTGTTACTCCATTTGCATCATCTGCATAACTAATAAACTCTGTATTAAACCGGACCTTACTGCCCTGCTCAGCAGCGCGAGCGAGAAGAATTGGCTCAAGTAAGTTCTGAGGAATATCGCAGTTCTCAGTTGGGCTAGCCATGACGTAATCAGCTTCACGTTGTGGGTGAAGACCCCAAGTCCGAACACGGCCTATTTCTTCACCGGTAAGGCTTGTACAAAATACTGTATCGCCCATCATGTAATGAGGAGTAGCTTTTTCAAGAACTTCTGGCAGCACTCCGAAGTCTCGGAATATCTCCATAGAACCTTGGTTTGTAATGTGCGCCCTGGGAGTATTTGCTGTCCACTGGTATTTAGTGATCACAATGTGATCTACGCCTTGAGATGCTAAACCAACTGCTGTTGTTAACCCTGCAGGGCCTGAACCAACAACGAGTACATCTGTTTCGATTATTTCCATTGCTTGTGCCATTTCTATCTCCTCTTATCTATAACAGGTGCATCTGTGGATTCAATTCCTTCCTCAAGCGTTACATCTGGTGCTAACTCGCGCAAGATAAATCCTTCTGGGGATGTATCAAAAACACATAAATCGGTGATTACTCTGTGAACAACTTGGGTTCCTGTGAGAGG
>CAIUHY010000040.1 GCA_903899145.1 uncultured Actinomycetes bacterium | reverse complement strand
CCAGAGAGCCAGAAGGTTCCAGCTGGATCGGTACCCGATGAGCTATTTCTATATGTAGTTATCGGTGCAACAGTAATTGTCTGGCTTCCACCACAATACACAGTACGTTCAACGCCCTGACCAAATTCCGTGTTGGTACCAGCGTTAATGCTGATACTGGCTGCAAAAGTAGATCCAATGCCAAGTACCGCAACGAGCAAGCCAACACCAAGCCATACTTTAGTTGCCTTCTTGCTTCGTGGCGCACGTCCTGCTGGACCGTTTAAGTTAAGTATTGACATTTTTTATCCCATCATCCGATTCGATTAAGAGCTTCTAGAGACAAGAGTTAAGTAACTAATGTCCAGGTTTGCTGAAGTAAAGGGAACCGTGAAGACAGGGTTAGCTGCAAGGATTCCAGTCGGTATTTGAAAGGAAATTATTGAACTTGAGCAAGTCGCTGAAATAACTTTAGGAGTTCCATCATCATAAGTTACATTGAATCCAAGATCGTGATTTAGCTTAGTACACGTGTAGGCAACTGCAGAACTTGTAGCGCCAGTAAAGACTTGAAGATCAAAATATTGTCCACCGCAACCTAGCCCGGTGCTTACACTCGTTGTAGCAGTATCAACATTAGAAATCGCGATGTAATCCGTATTGAAAACCGGGCCACTGTCTCCACCTGTAACAACTACAGAGTGAGGTGCGAGTGTGATGGCTGTGTCGCAAGCGGTAACGAGGCTGACACCTGAACCAACCCCTACGGCGTTTCCACTATTAATAGAAATGGAAGTCGACGCGAATGCTGAGCCAATACCAAAGAGAGTCGCAACGAGACCAGCGATGATCATGCCTCTTGAGGACTTCTTACGTAGAGGCGTAGGACTGCCCACTTCTTCAAAACGTAATATTTCCATGCTAACTCCTTGCATTTCTCCTAGAAATTACTGTGATTTCTATGTAAGTAAGTGAACCACTCTCAACTAATTACGTCACCCTTGGGGCGAGTAAAAGCGTGTATTACCCGAACCCCCATGCCGCGCTGCTCTGAATGGTCAAAGTAGAGATATCCCGTGCAAGCTGACCAGGTTGGGTAAATGTAAATGTGTAAATGCCCGAAGTGCTGTTGTAAACCAATTGATGATAGGAATCAGGGTTATATAAACTTACGACTCCCATTGAGCTAACGGTCAAAATCAAATCTGAAGCTGAATTCTTGCCAATCACACACACAGGGTTGGATGTACACAAAACTGTCTGAGAACCCGTTCGGTATACCGGAAGGATCGTGCTGCCACTGCCGATTGCTTGGACTGTGAATTTAGTTGAAGGACACTTACTGGGCATAAGTCCTTGCACTGTTACCCCAGTAAGTGCTGAGAGGCCTGCTGGAGCTCCATATTGACCCGTTGGGCCGTTGACCAGATTCAGCTGAATCCAACTGTCGCAAGCTTTAATGGTGAATACACCGTTTCCAAATTCTGTTGGTTTTGCAGAAGTGCCGATTGCAATATTCGCTGCAAGAACGCTTCCTACACCTGTGAATAAAATTAAGGATATTCCCAGAATTGCTCTGAACACCCGTGGGGTTGAATTAGTATCCATATGAACTGTTAGACCTAGTGAGGATTATTAACAGTTTCAACAGTTGCTCGGCGCACGTTCTCGCTGTTGATATTAACCAGGGTTGAAGTTGAATCAAGATAGAACATGACATCGGCATTGCTAGAGCTCAGTGGGGTTCCGTCATACACCGAGACACCTGAAACGTTGAGGTTCACATTGGCCGCTAAAGTGCCCGTAATTGGCTGTCCATCGCCGGTGAGATAGGTAAGGGCAAGTGAACCAGAATCAGTGATATTTGACGTTGGAGCCGTTGGAGGAAGAGTTACTTGAAGTACTTTTGCATCCGGAGTATTTCCCACGACAAGTTCTGCGCTGTTTCCATCGATCAGGCGCAAACGAAGTTTGCGTCCACCGCATGTGTCTAGGTTGAGATTAGAAATCGTTGCCGTGCGCACGCGGAAGAAACCATCAGAGCTATCAGTGGCTGATGGATTTGCATGCCACTCTTCGCCAAGGGCAATAAAGACATTGGGATCACAGGCAAGTGCTTGTTGGGATCCTTGACCAAATTCAAGAGGCCCAGAACCGATGGTCACACTTGCTGCAAATGTTGAAAGGATGAAAGGGATTACCGAGAGGGCTGCGACTCCAAAAAGGATTTTTTTCTTTGTGTTAAATCCACGCGAGCGCCCTGATTTCACATTGCCGCTCAAGGGTGAACTCAACATGTTCGAATACCCTTCCTTAAAAGATGATGAAACATTAATGAAATAGATTTTTAACTATTTCAGCGTAACACCGTCTTTCACCATGTTTAAGTCCATGCCCAGGGCGCGAATGAAAACAGTACGGGTATTACTCGGATTGCCAGCGCTACAAAGATCAGCTTTGATCGATGGCATTGTGAGGGAAATAAAACGAAGAGTGATTTGCGATCCTGCTAAGCCAGTTTGTGGTGATACTGCTCGCAGCCCCATAGTTCCATTAATCGTTGCCATCACAGATCCAGGATCTCCTGTTATACGGAAGGTAGATGAACCAGAACCTACTTGTACTGCGCCGTTATCAGGTGAGCTAAGAACAAGGGCAGGAACATTTGAATAGCCGCATACAAGCAGGGTTCGCATTCCACCGGCTATAAGCATTGGCAAGAAAACAGAGTGGGCGCGCGGGTCTACAGAAACAACTGAGGGAATCATCAAACGCATACTTTGATCTGCTTGCGCTTCTGGCGTGGGAGAGGGAGATGGGCTGGCTGATGGGCTGGCAGATGGACTGGCAGATGGGCTGGCAGATGGGCTGGCTGAATCTGCGCTTTCACTGGGCGAGGGTGCATCGGTCGGAGAAGCTACTGGGCTTGCTAAATCTGTGGGCGCAGGAGCGACGCTTGGATCAGGAATTGGAGCAGGTGCATCTGATGGTGCATCTGATGGAGCTTGAACAATTCCCACTATGGGAGCAAGTAATTCCTCTGCAAATGAGCGTGGGATAAGAATAAAGACACTCAAAATAACCAAGGCAGCCATTGCCTTTTTGATATGTGCTT